>DASTSD010000100.1:0-4667 GCA_035760845.1 Saccharimonadales bacterium (SeqCode)
GCCTCTTTGAGAATGTTGTACGTGAGCACCGTAACGGTAGTCGTACCGTCACCGGCGACCTTATTCAGCTTGCTCGCAGCCTGCTTAATAAGTTCCGCGCCTACTTTGTACCCGAGCGTCTCGTCGTTATTTTCTGGCAGGTCAACGCTTTCAGCCACGGTGACACCGTCGTGCGTTACAGTAGGGCCGCCATAGCCTTTAGCGATCACTACATTGCGCCCCTTCGGACCGTAGGTTACCTTTACTGCATCGTACAGAGCCTTCGCCCCACCCAGTACGCGCTCGCGCGCGTCTTCGTCATAAAATACTTTTTTAGCCATGAATCTCTCCTTCGGTAATGAGAAAAACCTACGGTCTTTCTCATCGCGCGGTGCGTCGGAGTAAATCCGCCGACACCGGCTGCTCTTTTCCCTTATTTTAATATCAATAATACATTGTCGAGGGTTGAGTTCCACTTCTTCCGAATGGCGCTCTCGTTTCCGAGAGTTCCGATTTCGATTTATTGAATCGGAACGTGCGCCTGAGAAAGAACGTGGGACGACATCCGAACAGGACTAAACAGTCGCCAGTACGTCTTCTTCCTTAACGATCAGGTATTCAGTACCATCGATCGTCAGCTCGGTCGTCGAATACTCTTTGTAAATGATCTTGTCGCCGACTTTGATGCCTTTTACGTCCGGGCCGACGGCTTTTACTTCGGCTAAAACTGGTTTTTCTTTAGCGTTATCCGGCAGATAGATGCCGCTTGCGGTCTGAGATTTTTGGGCTTCCCGAACCGCTACGACACGATCCGCCAGAGGCTTGATAGGTGTACTCATGTAATTCCTCCGTTTTATTGCAGCGCATCGCATGCGCTTTGTACCTCAATTGTAAATAAAAAAATTAGCACTTGCAAGCGCCGAGTGCTAATTTTTGTTGTGTTATAGGCTATGCCTGTTGGACGAGTTCGCCTTTTACGGCCGCCGGGACAAAGTTGCCCGCCTCAACCAGTTGGCGGATTTCGTGGAGGCCCGTCTCGCTCTCGATTCGCTCGGCATTTTCTTCGTACAGTTCGATCGTTGTCATTTTTGCAGCGTCGTCAAAGCCAATGACTGCCGCGCCCGAGAGACCACCCGTCTTGATGCGGGCTTTTGCAGCCTCACTATCACCGCTTCCGCCGTCAATCACGCTGCGCCCCTGCAGGCGCAGGCCCTCAACGACAGCGTCGGCCATGTGTTTTTGAGCGGGGTTATACACGACAACCACGCTGCCGGCCGTCGGCAGCCAGTCGGCTAGCGCCTTGCCAACGTTCCAGGCGCACTCGACCGTCAGGCCCGTCGCTTCCGTTCCCCTAATATCACATTCGCTAATCAATTCTTCGCTCATACGCCTCCCATTGTAGCATCGATTGACTTTTTATAATAATTATGCTTAAATGTTATTACTAAGCCACAAAAACAAACATGAAACAACCAGAACGCACACCACTCAACCCGAACAAATTCATTTCTCGTATCCGGACGAACAACGAGTTTCTTGGCATCATGCCAAAGGCAAAGCACGATGAATTGCCGGAAAACCAGCGCGAACAGGCAATTCACCGCGCGATCGCCAAGGGCGCGCTGTCGCTTGCCGGCCACGAGCGCGCCACGTCGGGTAACGAGTTGGACGCCAACTTGTACGAGATGGTATCGGGGCTGCAGGACTTTTACGAGAGCAGCCGTACGCTCGATGAGCTACGCGACCGCTACGGTAGTCCCAAGCGCATGCCGCCCGCCGAACGCGACCGGTTTTACGACAGCAAAGAGGCTATCATCGGCTTTAACGACACGCTTGTCGAAGTGATTAACTCCGGCGCATCGAACTTCGACTTTGGCGAACTTCTTGGCTTCATGACCAATATGTTCTCGGCAAGCAACCATAACCGCCGCCGCGTGGCTGATTTTCAGGCCCGCGCCCGCGAAGCGCTGGTTGGAATGCGTAACGAAATGGCCGTCGAACAGCTGCTGATTGCCGGAGGCATCGACTACCGCCGCGGCACCGTCGAAGAAGACAGTAAAGGTGGCGACTATATCATCGAGGGCGTGCCGTTCGACTTTAAGTCCGACGAATACTCCGCCGAAAAGGCCCGCCTGCGCGCCGAAGAAGGCGGCTACGACAGCAGCACTATCGTATGGTCACATATCCGGTTCGAAGATTTTGAGGGCAAGCTTACCCTCCCTTACGACAAGTGTGCTCCTATCTTGGCCGAGCTAAAACCCGAGCTTGATGCGGCTATCGCCGCACACAAAAACCCGCAAGTCGCTCACGCTATTTAATTTTCTTAGTTTTTATGTTATAATATAGTAACCCTACGACAGGAGAGTGGCGGACATGATCCGCAATTACCGAGTACGGGACAAGGGCGCCTTTATCGAGGGCGTCCAGACGACCGTGGGAACAGCCCTGACTGGGGAGGTTCCCGCACCGCTGGAGATCACCGGCACGCCTACGATGCTCGACGAGCTCGCCGCTCGCCGCGCACCGGAGGACCGGACCTTCAGCCTCGTATCGCTGAACGTCCTGAACGACAACGAATCCATCGTGGTCGCACAGGACGCCCACAGCGGCAACTGGGTGAAGATATCACCCGAGAACGGCGAGTTCATCATCGAGGAGGTGGTTGAATGACGACCCATGCCCGGATGGCGGCTCGAGGTACCATGCACTGCATGGTACCTCGCCGCCGCCGGGCCGACTTTTATTTAGGGGGCTTTGTCGCCTATCACGATATCATCCAGATACACCACGTCGCCCGCATGCCCTGAGCTGCTCGTGATCGTTACGAATACGCGAACGGCGTCGGCAGGTGCGGTGATATCGGCTGATATTTTTTGCCAAGCGCCTGTCAGGTTCGCTATCGGCAGACTGTCGCTCTGGACCGTATCGCCGTTGTCGTTGACCCATTTAACCGAAAAGTTTGCCACGTTACTATTGACGTAACTTCCCTTCACCCAGAAACTCGCCGTCTTGATTCCGGGAGTCGTCGGGAACCCCGGCGAATTGCTAAATTCTACGCCCCAGAACGTGTCCTCAACCGCGACTTTCAAGCTCTTCGTACCGCTGTGCGCCTCTTCGGAACTTTGCGTAATGGTTTCTCCGAACCAATCCTCCCATTTACCGAGCGAACCTTCGAGCGTCGCCGTGTTTTCATCCAGGAAATTCGCCGTTAACGGGTGCGGGTTACCATTGAACGTACTGCCCACATCTTGGTTATATGGCGCTGCCATCCAGAACGCCGGGCTCGCGACCGTGCTTTGGTCTTTCACCATGAAGTTCCAGTCGCCCGTATAGGTATTGTCGCTAAAGGTGTTGTTTTGGCTGAACGTAATCGCCTGCTGGACAACGCTGCCCATGTACGGCGACCATGAAGGCGACGACCCGGAGTTGGCAAAGATCCCCTGCAGCCCGCAGCTGTGCGTCATGGCCGCACAGCTTGGTATTTGCGACTTGTCCATGGCGAAAGTATTGTCGTGGACGTGAACATTTTGGGTTTTCCAGCGGCAGTCCGAGTAATATGGCTCTTCGTCGATCTGCCCACCGCCCGCCGGGTCGCTACAGGTTGCAAACGTGACGTCCGGATTGACCATCGTGCAAGTGCCGCTGCTGGTATTATTTGGCGAGGCGCAGTACCGGTCAGCGTTTTCCCACAAAATCACGCCCGACCAGTTGTTCTCGAAGTTGTTATCATAAATCTGGATCTCGTCGGTCCGGCCCGGCACGCGGCTGTCACCGCCCGATTCTGACAGGTAAATCGCGCCCGTCGGGAAGCCGGCATTTTTTGGTCCGCCCACAAGCCCGTTACGCACAAAATTATTGTTCTTTACTGTCATGTTGTAGCTGATTTCGTAAAACAGCCCCTGCGAATCGTTATCGGCAATATAGTTGCCCTCTACCAAAAAGTCCGTGTCGTTGGTATCCGCCCACAAGCCAACACTCAGGTTGTCGTGCACGTAGTTGTTGGTAATCGTGACCGTGTGTGCGTCCCAGAATTTACCGCCGCCGGTACAGCCGCAGCCGTCCTCGTGAGCTTCCCAGTCGTCGGTGTTGTTGCCCGATATCTCATTACTGTCGAGCAGTACGTTCGTCGGGCCGCCCTCATCGTCGGAGTATACCTGGAATCCATACTGTCCGTTGTCTTTCAAGCAGCTAAAGCGCAGGACGTTGTTGGTACCCAAAAATACCGCGCCGCCCTTATTGTTATGAAAATTATTGTACTCGAACGTCCAGTTCTGGCCGCTGTTGTGATTGACCACGCCTTCGTCACGCGGGCTTATGAAATTCCGAACGGTCAGATAGCGGATGGTCACGTGGCTTGCACTGCCGCTAAAGGCGTATTTATTAAGGCCCTGTCCGTCAATAATCGCCCCTGGTGCACCGATATAGGTCGAGTGGTCACCGGCGCCGATCTGGCTGAATTCGCCCGTCCCCAGCGTGTGGACACCCGGTGCAAACCAGTACGTTTTGTTGGGCTGGCTAAGGTTAACCCCGCTGTTGTCGCCAGCCGCAACCGCAACCGCTCCGGCTGGAGCCGTAGCAGGCCCGTTATTCCACGGCTGGGTCGTACAAATAGAGACGGGCGGTGCGTCGGGCCACGGGGTCGTGTCTACCGGCGGGTTATCATCGTCGCCACCGCCATCGTTGTCGCC
>DASTSD010000101.1:0-3745 GCA_035760845.1 Saccharimonadales bacterium (SeqCode)
TCAAAATACTCGGCATCAATCACGCGCTCACCCTGCAGTATCACGCTGGCCTGCGGCCATTCCATTTTGAGCCGGACGTTGTCGAGCGTCGCCGGTATAACCGTACCGTTCACGCGCAGGATTTCCGATGCCGTTTCGATCGCCTCGGTAAAGTTACCTGTCATTTTTTCAAGCGCGGTCAGTAAAATATTACCAAACGAGTGACCCCCAAACGTCCCTTCCTCAAAACGGTAATTAAAAAGGTCGCGGATTTTTGGCGAGTCGCTCAGCGCCACCAGACACTGGCGCACGTCGCCCGGAGGCAAGGCACCCAGCTCGTCGCGCAGCACGCCGGTACTCCCGCCGTCGTCCACCATATTGACGATCGCGGCGATCGAACGCGAGTAATTCTTGAGGCTGCTGAGCAGTGTAAAACTCCCCGTGCCGCCGCCAATCACGGCGATTTTAATTTCATTCGGCGGGAATGGATTGTCCAAAATTATGCCCCTTCTCTTAAATGCTTGATTACTTTTCCGAACCAAACGGCGCTTGGACGTAGCTTTCTGTCCAAGGTCGCGTAGTCGACCTCGGCCAGGCCAAAGCGCGGCCACTTACCCTTGTCCCATTCAAAATTGTCCAGCAGGCTCCAGTGCAAATAGCCCTCTAGCTGCACCCCGCTATCCATGGCCTTTTGCATGCCGATCAGCGTTTGGGTAATCCACCACTGGCGATTTTCGTCGGCGCGGTCGGCAAGGCCGTTCTCGGTAATAAGGATCGGCAGCTTGTATTTTTCGTACAGGCGCTCGAGGGCATGCTGGATATTGGCCGGCGAGAGGTCCCAGCCCAGGTCGCTCACCTTTTCGTCGGGGTTGTGAATGCGGTAGCCGTACACGCGGTCACTAAAATAGTAGTTCATGCCCAAAAAATCGCAGCGTTTTACCACCTTGCGGAGGAAATAATCGTCACGCATGAACTGCTGGAAATCGGCGTACTTGCGACTCAGCAGCGCGTCGTCACCGGCATAGATATACGACGAATTCTTGGCGACCGACACCTTGTAGCGCCGGTTGATCGCGTGGATCGCATCTGCCGCTTGGTTGTGTGCACGGGCCAGGTTACTGAGCACGCGCCGGCATGCAAGCCCGCTGGTGACATTCGGTGGCCAGTAGCCCATCTTGTAGCTTTCGTAAGCGTAGACTTCGGGCTCGTTGACCGTAATAATCAGCCGTACCCCACCGCCTAGCTCGCGAATAATTTTTTCGGCGTAGCGGACAAAATATTTGACGTTAGCTTTCTTTTCGAACCCGCCCATCGCCGTAAACCACAGCGGCAGCGTAAAGTGAAACAGCGTCAGTACCGGCTCAATGCCGCGGCGGTTCAGCTCGGCCACGTACGCCTTGTAGTGCTCGATCGCCTCTATATTCCAGGCGCCCTCCTCGGGTTCAACGCGCGACCACTCAACGCTAAAACGAAATGAGTTCATATTCATTTTTTTAAGCAGGTCGAAATCCGCCTCGTAGCGGTTATAATGATCGACACTTTTGCCCGACACGTAGTTCTCAGGATCTTTGGCTGCTTTTTTGGTGTCCGGCCAAGTGTCGAGCTCGCCAAAGTGGTATTCGGACTGCGCGGCCAGCGACTTGGCGTTCTCCAGCTCCCAGACGGACCACTGGTTGTGTGTGCCACCCTCTACTTGGTGCGCGCTCGTGGCTGCTCCCCACAAAAATTTCTTCGGAAATCTCAAACTGAGTTTTTTCTGCATACCTATCTATTATACGACATCGATTAGATGTAAAATGTAAGAATGATTGGGTTCTTGCTTCGCTTGCTTTGGCGGATCGTTATATTTGCGCTTGGTTTTTATTTGGCGTGGCTCACCCTGACAAAGGTCTATCCGTACGTTCACGAAAAACTGCCGGCATTCGTGGCACTACTGCTTTTGTATTGTGGTTTCGTCTACGGCGTTGTGCCGCTGCTTATCCGGCTGTTTCGTATTTTTATCAAGCCGGACCATATCCCCCTTTACGTCACAACCGGTGACGGCTGGCCATCCGATCCCGTGAATATCGCGCTCATCGTAAAAAACCGCAAACAACTCGAAAAAGCCATGAACGCCGCCGGCTGGGATACCGCTCATCCGCTAACGTTCAAAAACGGCCTCCGCGAGCTCGCCGCGTTCATCTTCAACTTGCCTTATCCCGAGGCCCCGCTTAGCAATCTTTATCTCTTCAACCGGCCGCACGATATCGGTTTCGAGCTCTCCACCAATGCCCGCAAAAGCCCCCGCACCAGGCATCACGTGCGTTTTTGGCGGCTTGAGAAACCACCGCTCCATAGCGACCAAAAGCATCTTCATGCGTTTTCGTTTTGGTCACAAAAGCTCCGTCACCTTTTGGTGGGCGAAAAAGAAATGTGGATCGGCGCCGCCACGGAAGAAACCCACCCGCTCGATATACAGTGGCACACTGGCCAGTTTACCCACGGGGGCAGCCATGAGTCGGACCGGGAGCGCGATTTCATTATCAGTTCACTCGAAAATATCGGCGTGGTATCCAGGATTCACACCAGCGAGCCCGGCGAAAAGCTGCGCTTTCGGGGCCAGCAGGTGCGCACATTTTATGTCACCGACGGCAGCATTAAGATCGTCAAACTGAAGTAGCTAAAAATCTTGGTTCAAAAAGTGCTTCACTTGCTCTTCAGTAACAAGCGTTGAGCCGTAAAGTGCGCGAATGATGTCGACGACTTCGTCGGCATCAAACACCATCTGGCGGTCTTCGTCCAGCTCGGTATTACTCCCTAGTAGCGGGAACCGCTCACCATTCAACCGAAACGCGAGCTCGGTCGTCGTACAGAGCGTGCGGTCGATCAAATCGATTTCATAACGAGCCTCTTGTATATACATAAGGCCAGATAGTTTTAATAGCTCCGCCGACTTCAGGTTGCGCAGACCATCCCTAAACTTCTCATCAAGATTATGGCGTGCCAAAGCATGTAACCGCAACGATTCCGCCTCTTGCCAAGTCATATCGTCCGGATGAAAATACGCCTCCGCTACGATATCAAGCCGTGGTTCGCCCTTGGCTACGTACACGGTATAAACGTGCATAGGGCCGTCTTCGGCATACTGTT
Source organism: Saccharimonadales bacterium (SeqCode) (assembly GCA_035760845.1). Taxonomy (GTDB): domain Bacteria; phylum Patescibacteriota; class Saccharimonadia; order Saccharimonadales; family Saccharimonadaceae; genus CAMLKC01. The sequence continues at coordinate 3,109 of DASTSD010000101.1, forward strand.
CAGAAAAGCTCAGCTCAAGGACGTTCGGGTCGCTGCTGAGCACTTCGTAATTTTGCGCCTGCTCGTACGCCGGCCGCATGACATGGTCGAGCAGCGCGTTTTTAAACCGCTCGTTGGCCTCCCCTTTGTACGACACCTCGTAAGCCTCGATCGACATAGTAAGACAACTATGACACTCGTGTGCAAATTTTACAAGTAGATGCTTAGGCTACTACGTCTTCGCCAAAATGTTTTTGCAGGCGCATGACAATACTACCTTCGTGACGGCCGAGTTTTTTACTGAGGTCGCTCACCGAGACACCGTTTTGGAAGTCCTGTTTCAACACGTCATCGTCGGCCGTTTGCCACGGGCGATAGGCATTTGGATAGGTCTCGCGCATCTTGGCGATTTTATCCGACCATGAGCTGCCCTCTTTTTTGGCCTTTTTGGGCGGTTCATGCTTGCGGTTTTTGGCCTTTTCAGCCAGGTGGGCAAACTTTTTGATATCGCTCGCCGCGCGCGTATGCAGGGTTTCGTCGATCGCCTGGGCGTCTTGGCTTATAGCCAGCGCCATGCGATTTATGCCAGATAAATACAGGTTGTTCAAGTTTTTTACTCGGCTGAGCGCGACGTAGCCCATGCCTTCGACAAAGGCTT
>DASTSD010000102.1:0-2416 GCA_035760845.1 Saccharimonadales bacterium (SeqCode)
TCGGTTGACGCCGGTGGTAACGTGAGCGGGTGGAGCGACCTATGGAAAGTAACGGTCGATAACGTAGCGCCGACCGTTCCGACAGGCGGGCAGCCTCACGGCGCGTTCGAGCCAACCAACGAATTTGACTTTACATGGAACCCGTCCGTTGACACGAGCTCGGTAACGTACGAGTTCCACTCATCGCAAAACCCAGCCGAGTCCAACGGCGTCCTGACGACGGGAGTATGGAAGAGCGGTGTCTTGCCGACGCCTATGATCCACTCGTCGGGCGCAGGCGACGGCGTATGGTACTGGCAGGTCCGCGCGACAGATGCTGCTGGCAACACGAGCGCCTGGAGCCCAATCTGGCACATGACAATTGACTCGCACGCACCGGTCGTATCGATCGATGCGCCTCTGGCTTCGTTCGTGACGGGTACGGTGACGGTTTCCGGCTCGATGAGTGACGCCAACCCAAGCCACTACTACTTCGTCGTAAAAAACGCCAACGGTACTGTCGTGGCCGGTCCAAAGACCGTCAATAAAACCACCGTTGCCAGCTGGCAGTGGAACACGACCTCGCTCCCTGAAGGCGACTACACGATCGTGTTAGAGGCTCGCGACAAGGTGGGTAACAAAGACGCGTCGTCGATTGCTAAAAAAGTCGTCACTATCGACCGCTCGGCACCAACGGTGGCAATTACCGCTCCGTTTGGCGGCCAGGTCGTCGGCGGTGATACGCTCGAGCTAAAGGGAACGGTCACTGACCCAAGCGGCATTAGTGAATATCGTTACCAGCTGCTGGATAGCAACAAGGGCAACACGCTCGGCAACTCTATTATTGGTGGTTACAACGAAGTCGTAAACGACACGCTCGGCAATCTACCAATCGGCACCTTGCCTAGCGGCGATTACTACGTGCGTCTTTGGGCTAAGGATGGCCTCGGCAACACCTCAAGTCCTGTGTACGTAAAGTTTACGGTTGATCACACCGCGCCTGTCGTGACGCTGCAAACTGCCAACACCAACCCTATGGCAAGTACATCGATTACCTTCAACGGAACGGTCGTAGGTGGCGCCGACATCGCCTCGCTGAAGCTCTACCAGGATGGTGTTGAGCTAGCGGATATTACTGGCGCTATCGATGCTGATGGCAAGTGGAGTTACACATTCCCGGACGGCTTTGTGCAAGGTGACTATACCTTTAAGGTCGAAGCTACCGACATTTACGGCAATAAGAGTGATGAGCTGGTATCGCCACAATCCGTATTAGCAATGAGCTTTAGCAAGTACATCCCTGGCAGGGGAGCCGGTATCTCACCTGACGTTACCCGTCAGCTTACCCAAACGCTCGTTGTTCCTAGTACCGTCTCCGCGGCAATCCCAACTCCGGCGCAGCAAGACAAGGACCCGGATGTTCTTGGTACCGAAACCGAGAAGGATGGCACGGTTAAAGGTGCTACCGACAAGTTGGCGGCAATCGCTCCAACCGAAAACGGCTGGAAGCTCTTTGGGCTGGTTTGGTACTGGTGGCTATTGATTCTCGCTGCTCTTTCGCTCATGATATGGCGCCTTGTTAGCTGGATGCGCCGTGAAGACGACGTACTGCCAGCGTAGCTACACCTGGCATACACATTTTCTCGCTTTTTTTGCCGCTTGTGCTTATACTTGAAAGCACGTGTGAAAGCAAAAACCAAAACTGCCGCCAGAGTCCGCAAACAGCTTCGCCGTCATGTAAAATTGACGCTCGTACCTCATGGTGCCAACCAATATCGCCCGCATCTCATCCGCAGGACTGGTCTTGCGGTTGTTTTGCTGCTCGTTATTGGCCTGCAGGGAGTGTATGGCCTCATGACCGGGGGAACGGTACTGGGCGTCAACCAGCCGATTTCAGCAGAGGAACTTTTGACCTTAACCAACCAGCGGCGTGCCGAGGCCGGCCTTACCTCGGTAAAGGCGAATGCGGAGCTGTCCAAAGCGGCCTTTATGAAGGCGAACGACATGTTCGAGCACCAGTACTGGGCGCACACCTCACCAAGCGGCGTGACGCCGTGGCAATGGTTTGATAAAGCTGGGTACAACTATGCGTATGCCGGCGAAAATCTCGCCAAAGACTTTGGCTCGGCCAGCTCGGTCATGACGGCCTGGATGGGCTCGACGGACCACCGGGCGAATATCTTGAACGAGCACTACACCCAGGTAGGATTTGCCGTCGTCGACGGTACGCTTGACGGCCGCCCAACGGTACTGGTGGTAGCTCTCTACGGCGAACCGGTGCGTGCGCTTGCGGGGGCGGCTGCCGCGCAGCCAACACCGACGACCACCGCGCCTGCCGTTCGCGATAGCGTGCCGTTTTGGACGCGAATTGTCGTGGCAGCCGAAGCATTTACACCTGCGGCCATCATTGGTCTTATTGTCCTGACACTTGCTTCGG
>DASTSD010000103.1:0-2995 GCA_035760845.1 Saccharimonadales bacterium (SeqCode)
TTGGCGACGTCGAGCAGTTGGTCGAGTAGTGGCAAGAGTTGCGGCTTGTCGGCAATGTGCTCTCGTACGGCCTGAATAAGCTGGCTTACCAGTACGCTTGGCTGGATGCCGCTTTGTTCGCCCTCGTCAATCAGCGCTACAATTGTTTTGAGGTCTTTGCTTTCGTAGGCTGCCAGGAGTTTTTCGACATGTTCGGACGGCGCGAGGCCAAGGGCTTGTTCGACGAGTTCTTTGGTTATCTCCTCTTTGTCGCCGGCAAGGCTGCCTAGCTGGTCGAGCAGGCTGATGCTGTCGCGGAAGCTGCCGTCGCCGCGGCGGGCGATGATCTCGAGCGCCTCATCAGAAATCTTGATTCCCTCTTCTTTGGCAATGAATGCTAGATGCGCCTTGGCGTCGGCCAGCGAGATCGAGCGGAAGCTAAAGCGCTGCGTCCGGCTGATGATGGTCGCCGGAAGCTTGTCGGCGTCGGTGGTGGCTAAGATAAATACGGCGTGCTCGGGCGGTTCCTCGAGGGTTTTGAGCAGCGCGTTGAACGCTGCCTTGGAGAGCATGTGGACCTCGTCGATGATATAGACCTTTTTGCTGGCTGAGACGGGCGCGATCTGAACTTTTTCGCGCAGGTCGCGCACGTCTTCGACACCGTTGTTGCTGGCGGCGTCAATCTCGATGATGTCGAGGTGGGAAGTTTCTTCGTCGTATGGCAGCTGGTTGATCTCGTGTGCCAAAATACGTGCGATCGAAGTCTTGCCGACGCCGCGCGGGCCGGTAAGCAGGTATGCGTGCGCTACCCGGCCGGCGGCCAGCGAACGTGCCAAAATATCGGTGACATGCTTTTGTCCCACGACTTCTGTTAGGCTGCGGCTCCGATATTTACGATACAATGCTTTTGACACTGTTTGTTTCCCTCACGTTTCTGGTTCTATTGTACGCTTTTTGAGCCGGTTTTGCTGTTGTTATTTTCGTTAAAACAGCGAGGCTTGGCGCGCGGGCAGCTGCAAGGGCGATTGCCCGTGTGAAAGCTCAACGTGATAACCGACGTATTTCTTGAGTGGCAAATATACGGGCGTGTCCTCGTATTGGCAAAACAGCAGCGAACCGAGGCTGCCGATCACCCGGCCGGAAATAGCGTGCTGCTCGTGGGTCGAAAAGCTGTCCAAAAGATTGGGCGTGCTGCTTGGAAAGAACTTGATGTCGAGGTTGAGGACTTGGCTGCCAGTAAACGTTACTTTGAGTACGTCTTCAATCCGTTGCTTTGTAGCAAGGAGTTCGCGATCGCCTTCCGTGTGGCTATACGGGCTTTCGAGCAGTGCGAGTTTTTTGCGGAGCTGCAGCGTTTCGACGATACCCGGCATGGCGGCGATTTTGGCCTCGTACTGCCGGGCGATGTGGGCCGATGGAAAGGTATCGAGTACCAGCGCGTCGCGAGCGCCTTGTTCGAGCAGGCGTGAGATTCCCCGCCCCGCGTAGGAGATGCCCACTTTAACGACGCCGCTGCCGAAGCGTGCCAAATACAAAATATGGGGTTCTTGGTTGCGAGCCTCTTGCTGGGAAGAAACGCTGGTGGCGTTATAAAACGCCGGGTTGAAGCCGGTGCGGTTTTGGCAGGCGGCACACTGCTCGTATTTTTCGTCAACGCTCATGGTGTCGGGACAGCAAAACAGTCCGCCGTTCTCGATGTCGCGCCAGCCCACGCAAAAACGCTCCGACTTGTCGAAGCGGAGCGATAGGTCGCTGCCGAGCGGTTCGAAGTGAACGAACTCGCCCGCGCGCAGCAACGTTAGCACGGGCGTCTCCTCTGCGGAGAAGCCGACGTTAGTCAAAAGATACCTGCCCGCCTCAGGCATGAGCCTTAGAGCGCCGCTTCGACGGCTGCCCAGGTGGCGTCAGGGTTGTCTTCTGGGACGATAATGGTCACTTGGTCGCCGACATTGATACGGAAATACGTGACGCTGGCAAGAAGAATGCGGTATTCGCGGCCGTTCGCCTCGACGTAGTAGGCGCCGTCGTGTTGAACGAGCGTACCGATGATTTGTTTGCGCTCAACCGGGCCGATCTGCTTGTAGATAAAGCCGCCGTCATCAGCGATCGTAAGCTTAAGGATGTCACCCTCGACCAGCTTGGACTTGCTGGCGTAGTTGGCCGGCACTGGGTAACTTTTGCCGTCAGGACCAATCATGATTTGGCCGTCAAAGACACCTTCGACGATTTTGCCGCTCACGTCCTCTTGGCTGTTCTTTGGCGTGACAACGCTGCCGTCATCGCCAACGATACTGATAAGAAGTTCTTTTGCAGCGGCGAGGTTCGTCTCTGCCTCCTGAATAAGCGACCGTAGTCGCTTGACTTGTTTCTCGGGTAGTTCAGACATGGTAACTCGCAATTTCCTTTGTCTATTTTTGTGTAATATTACCTTATATATAACAGCCCGTCTAGTATGTGTCAATGTTTAACTATGTACCCAGGTTTGCCAGGTGTTGGCGGCGTACATTCCGGCGGATACGAGCCCCATGCTTAGCTTGGTATTGCAGATGTTGGTAGCGCTTGAGAAGTCGGACTTGGTGATGGTGGTCGATTTGAATCCGTCCTGCGTCATCATGTAGACATTGCCGGCTTTGCTGAGGGCGACCAGCGCGTAGGACTTGTAATCGGTATTGTCGATGCAGTACACATAATTGACGGTCGTCGTTTGATCGTAAGAGTTTTTTGACGCCGTAATGTTGAGCGACTCAAGATCAGGCGTTTTGTTGCGCGGGTATTGATGAGCGGTCGAGCTGCTGAGGCGGAACGACTCAAGCAGGCCCGACGTATTGTCGAGATCTGACTGGACGGCTGCATCGTAGCCGCTGTTTTGCAGTGAATTATAAGTGACGAGCGTAATAGCCGCCAAAAGGACGATGACGGTTATGACGATCAAGAGCTCGACGATGGAAAAACCTTTGCTTCGCACAGTGTCCTATTCTGCTTACGCTTTTCGTTCATTGTAGCAACAGTTTAGCCC
>DASTSD010000104.1:0-4722 GCA_035760845.1 Saccharimonadales bacterium (SeqCode)
TAAGGACGTATTGCTCTTCGTTGACAATATCTTCCGTTACACGCAGGCCGGTGCCGAGGTTTCAGCACTTCTTGGCCGTCTGCCATCCGCCGTGGGTTACCAGCCTAACCTCCAGCAGGAGATGGGTGCTCTGCAAGAGCGTATCACCAGCACCAAGAAGGGTTCAATCACCTCTGTCCAGGCCGTATACGTGCCAGCGGACGACCTGACTGACCCTGCGCCTGCAACGACCTTCGCCCACCTTGACGCGACGATCGTGATGAACCGTAGTCTCACCGAAATCGGTATTTACCCTGCCGTCGATGTGCTCGATAGTTCCAGTAACAGCCTCGACCCAGAAGTCGTCGGTGAAGAGCACTACCAGGTTGCCCGCGAAGTCCAGCGTGTACTCCAGCAGTACAAAGAGCTCCAGGACATCATCGCGATTCTTGGTATGGAAGAGCTTTCGGACGACCAAAAGCAGATCGTGGGCCGCGCCCGCCGTCTGCAGCGTTTCTTCGCGCAGCCGTTCTTCGTTGCCGAGCAGTTTACCGGTAACAAGGGTGTCTATATCAAGCTCGAGGACACGATCCGCGACGCTAAAGACATTCTGGCCGGCAAATACGACGACAAGCCGGAAAGCTGGTTCTACATGGCACCAGGCAGCCTGGCTGACAAGAAAGACTAGTTGCTCCGATAACCTACGAAACGGCCCCGCAAACCGGGGTCGTTTTTCGTGGTATGCTGAGGGTATGTTTAGTAAGTTTTTTCGTGACCGCAAACGTCAAACCATTGCGCTGATCGCCGTCGTCATTGGCAGTGCCGTAGCGATTCTAGACGGCAGCATCGTCAACCTTGCCCTGCCAAAGATCGAGTCTGAGTGGCACTCGGGGTACTCAAGCCTGCAGTGGATTTCGGATGCCTATTTGCTGTCGCTCTCCTCGCTAATACTGCTGGGCGGGTCGCTCGGTGATATATTCGGCCGCAAAAAAGTCTATCTCATCGGTGTGGCGGGCTTCGGCATTTCGTCGCTGCTCTGCGCGCTGTCGCCGAATGTCGAGGTGCTGATCGCGATGCGGGTGCTGCAAGGTGTCTTTGGTGCCCTGCTCGTGCCGGGTGCACTTTCGATTATTAATACGACGTTCTCATCGGCTTCTGACCGTGCGCACGCTATTGGCAAGTGGACGGCGTGGAGCAGTATTGCCGTGGTTGCTTCGCCATTTCTTGGCGGCTGGATATTGGCGGTCACGAGTTGGCGCTGGATATTCTTCATTAATATTCCGCTGGTTATTGCCTGTTACGTGCTGGCGCATCTCGCCGTCGACGAGTCAAAAGACAAGCGGCCAAGACGGGTCGACCTTGTTGGCGCGGGACTCGGCGCGCTCAGTCTCGCCAGTATTACGTACGGACTGATTGAAGGGCCGGCCAAGCATTGGACGGCGTTGGAGATTGGTGCGCTGGTGGCGGGCGTGCTACTGTTCCTGCTGTTTTTGTACTGCGAGTACCGTCGCCGTGATCCTATGGTCAAGCTGTCGTTGTTTCGGTCCAAGAATTTTTCTGGCGCCAACCTCATGACGTTTTTGATGTACGGGGCGCTGGGCGGGTTTACCTTTGCCTTTGTGATTTACCTGCAGGCAGTACTGCATTACTCGGCGTTCATGGCGGGCCTGACGCTGTTGCCGATTAGTATTTTCTTGATGCTGTTCTCGGGCCGGGTTAGCAAGCTTTCGACTATCTACGGACCGCGGCTGTTCATGACGGCGGGGCCGATTATTGCCGGGCTGGGCATGGCGCTGCTGTTCTTTTTAAAACCGGGCGACAGCTACTGGTTAGGAATTTTGCCGGGTGTCCTACTGTTTAGTTTTGGACTGACACTGCTAGTCTCACCGCTTACGACGACGGTTATGGCTGCCGTTGAAAAGGACGATTCGGGAATCGCTTCGGGTATCAATAACGCTATCGCGCGTTCGGCCGGGTTGATCGTAGTGGCGGCGCTGGGGCTGCTTGGAGCGGCGCACGCGTATACGTTTGCCCTTGGGCTTTGTGCTGTTATGGCGTGTCTAGGCGGCGTAGTGTCGTTCGTGCTAATCGAAAAGCCATATAAGCCAAGCGACGCCGCCAAGCAGCCTGGCATTGCAAAATAAGTACTTTTGTGGTATTATAATATCACGCTAAAAGCGTAATCGATAGATAGCCTGGAGGTGGCTAGACATGAGAGGTGCTCCCATACAGCGTCGTGGCGACGTTCGTCGCCCCGCGCCGGCACCCGCGCCCACCCGTCCGCACCGTCCCGCACCGGCCCCGGTGCGCAGCGGTCACGGACACGACACCAAGAAGGAAAAGCCGTTCGGCCACGCCGACCCGATCCTGCCCTACGCGATCGGCGGCGGTGTGATCGGCCTGCTGACCATCTTCACCCTGACGGTGGGATCGCAGACCATCTCGATCGCCGAGTGGCTCGCGTTCCTGGCCGTCGTGGTGTGGTTCGTCATCGGGGTCTCGATCACCCTCGTGTACCCCGTCATGATCGGGGTCAGCACGTGGCGCAAGCGGAAGTTCCTGCCGATCTGCGGCTACGTTCTCGTGGGTCTCGCATACTTCACGGTATCCGGGATCTTCATGGCGAACTTCAGCCTGCCGATCCAGTGACGGCGGCTCTTCGCGGGGTTGGCACCGACAGGTGTCATGCACTCCCCGCGGGGCCGCCGCCCCGGCCGCTGCTCCGGTTATCTATCACTCGACCCCCCTCGCATTTAGCGAGGATTTTTGCTATCATGTAGGCAGTATGAATCTAGAACTTATCACCCTGCTTGGTAAAAAAGTCGACCAAGAAGCCTACGAGGTCATGATCCCGACCAAAGAAGGCGAAATCGCTGTTTTCCCAGGCCACGAACCACTCGTATCCATTGCCGTTCCTGGCGCTATCGCCGTCCGCTACAAAAAAGGCGATCCCGACAGCAAGCTCGACTACTTTGCCATTAGCGGTGGTGTCGTAGAGGTATCGCAGCAAAAGGTCCGCGTACTCGTGGACGAGGCCGACAACGGTGATGATATCGTCGAAGCCGAAAGCAAGGCCGCACTGGAGCGTGCCATCAAGCTGCGCGACAACGCCAAAAACCAAGTCGAACTCGAAAAGGCCCACCAGCTAGTCGACCGTCACGCGGTCCGGCTCAAAGTTGCCGACCTTCGTCGCCGCCACCGTCGCGGCTAAGCCGTCTCGCCGGGCCGGGCGATTGCCTCTTGTTCGCTTCGGGCGCGCTCGGCGGCAGACTTTAGCGCCCGCATAGCAAATGACACGATATCTACGAGTCGCCGCTGCACCTCAAGCGACGACACTCCCTCGGCGTCCTGCGAGTCAAAATAGGCACGCTTTAATATTTGCCGGGCGAGGAGCGGATTATCGCGGGCGAACTCTTTCCACCATTCGCGATGCGTCGGGTCTATCACCTCTTCGAACACCAACCCAAGCAGGTCGGATTCCTCGACCTTTGGAAGCATGGATTCGCGATCAGGTGACGCCATGATAGCTGTATCTTAACAACGCTATATCTAGCGTGCAAATTATTACGCCGGCGTTACATACGGTGTGTTTACCGCGTGGTTTGACAGGAGTAGAATTAATCAGGATTATAATGTAACGAAGAGAAAAGTAAGCAAATTTATTACTTATGGCGGCAGAATTTATGAACGAAACGGTACACAACAAAGAGCGCACTCGGGAGCGCACAGCGATCTATCTTGGACGGCTCCGGGACTTTGGCCTCGGTAACCCAGAAGGTATCCCGTCGGAACTAGCCGAAGCAAGCGACGAGGAGCTGCGCGAATATGGCGAACGGCTCTTGGAGCAATTGGTCGAACCGACCGATCTGACGGCCTTTCACTGTATTGATGGCCGTGAATACTTAGAGAATGCCGACGGCAGTGCGCCTGAAGTCCGTCTTCGACACCTGAGCGGCACGCAGTCGAATCTTGGCGTTGCCCTCAATGGAGAAGCGCCTGTAGCCGACACGCTTGACTCCGAGGAATCGATTACGGAGCAGGCTGCAGCGATCGACGAGGCTGTCAAAGACACGACTGGCGTCAAGGCGTCGGGTCACCTTGGTGGCTGTGGTGGTGCCAACGGCGAGGTTGACGACCAAAAAGCAATCCATGGCAAGCCGGGAATCATGACAGCAACCAAGACGTTCATGACCCATCCGTCGGTCAAGCGTGCGCTAGTTCAGGGCCACGAAAAAGAGTTTCCTGACGATAAAGAGGTGTTTACCGATCGGGTCGGCGACCGCGTACGTGACCGGGCTGGCGTAACCGCAGAATACCTCGAGGCAAAGGGCTGGAACGGTCAGGCCGTCGTCGACAGTGCTGAAAAAAGAAATCCACGCGGTGTCGTTCGTCTCAAGGTTGGCCATGACAAATTCCACGGCCACAAGGAGCCGGGCGCGGCGATTATTATCGGCGACAAAACACTACCCGTTGACTCCCCTCTTTTTGTTGCGAACCTCAAGGCGACAAAAATGATTGCCGAAGGCCTCGTGGGCGGCCGCGGTGCAGAAGGCTACTCGCAGCTAGTGACGGCAGATGTCGCCAAGTTGTTTGCAACTTGTGACCGGTTACCATCCCCGGATGCTCCACTCTTCCTATTGGTCGACGCTGAGTACTAGAGGCATACTAACGAAAAGCACGGACGATACTATATCCGTGCTTTTTGATTTGCCTGAGTGAACTAGGGCCCGCCCGGCAGCCGTA
>DASTSD010000105.1:0-7790 GCA_035760845.1 Saccharimonadales bacterium (SeqCode)
ACATGGCCATGTCGACAGCGCCAGGTGCGGCCTCGGCAAACATGGGGTACTCCTGCGAGGCTGACTGGTGGGGAATTGCCAGCGTAGCCCTGCGAGCTTCGGGCACGTAGGCGCTTGCTATATAATGGTGGCAGTACAAAACCAAAAAAAAGAGGCGCCGTTTATGATCAGTTATCTTCGTTCCACCAGTTATCGTCCAGGTATCAAAGAAATTTCCAAGTTACAACCGGGCACCTGGATACGTTCGGAGCGTCCCGACGAAGACGATCTTCGCCAGTTGATCAACCTTGGGCTCGACGAGGATATCCTGACCGACGCGCTCGACCCGCACGAGGTGCCGCGCGTCGAACTGGAGGGCGACTGGACGTATTTTATTACGCGCCTGCCTGACACTGACGACGACTTCAACGACTTTACGACACCGATTTTGTTCGCGCTTGGCGGCGAGCATATCGTGACGGTCAGCCGCGACCCGCTGGGCCGCCTGTGGCAATCGTTTATCGATCGCACCGACACGCCGACTACGCAAAAGACCAAGCTTTTCATGCTGATGGTCGATGCGATTGCCGGCCAGTACCAGCGCCGGGTCGCATCAATCAACCGGCAAATGCGTGCCTCCACCAACGACGTCCGCACGCTTCGCCCGCAGGATATCGCCACGTTCGTCGAATACGAGCGCAAACTTAACGATTACCTCGACGCACTTATTCCTACGAACACCGCGCTCGAGAAACTCCTTGGCGGCCGCCTGCTCAAACTATACGAAGACGACCGTGACGTGGTCGAGGACCTATCGATCGACCTCGAGCAGTTGATTGCCCGCTGTAAAAGCCTGCTTCGTACCATTACCAACGTGCGCGATTCTTACCGCGCTGTCATGGATACCCGCCTGAACGAAACGCTGCGTATCCTGACGGTCATTACCCTGGCGCTTACTATTCCGACCATGATCGCGGGGCTTTATGGCATGAACGTGCCGTTGCCCGCCGAGGATAGTCCGGCGATGTTTTGGGTGGTGATTGGCATTAGCGCCACTGCCGCGCTGAGCCTTAGCTATTACTTTATGAAAAAGCGCTAGCTTGCCGTACGTGATATTTCTCACACCCGCCCGACTAAAAACTTATATAATAAGAGTAACAAAGGAGGGCAATGGTCATGAACGAAGTGGATGCAAGGCAAAAACTACGCGCAGCGTATCACAAGTTGCAATCATATCGCGGTGAAGTCGAGGATGACGCCAAGGAACAGGCGGGAACGATCGACCAGCATATCGACGCTATCCGCGAGGCGGCCGGCGGCGAGTGGAACGAACTGGTCGCAAAAGACTACGTCCGAAACTTTGAAGAGCAGGTAGAGGAGGAGATGGAAGAATCGACTCCCGGCTTTCGGCGCGAACTAGCCGAGGACGCCATAACCGCCGAGGCAACCGACGACCCAACGCGCGAACTGGGCGTATCGCGCCGCGAGCTAAAGAGCGAGCTGGACCGTTTCGAGTCGGACGATGATAGCGAGGATATGCGCGAATATATCGAGGATGCCGACGATTCAGCCGGTGAAGATGAGCGCTACAGGTATCGCGACTAGTAGGCTATAATGCCTCTAATGAACCTTCTTTCCGATCAAGTCGACGAACGTGAAGTGCGCGTGGTGCTGCGCGAGCTCGAGACGGTGCTTGGCCGCGAGGTGCCGGGCGACGTCACGGAGTTCGGTTGTTACGTAGGCACGACCAGCGTGTTTTTGGCAAATCGCTTGAAGGCGACCAGCCGCAAGCTATACCTTTATGACTCGTTCGAAGGCCTGCCGCCAAAGACCGGCGAAGACGAAAGTCCGGCCGGTATGCAGTTTAAGACCGGCGAACTGCTGGCCACTAAAAAACAGCTTATTAAAAATCTTAGGCAGGCGAACGTACCGATGCCGGTCATTAAAAAAGGCTGGTTCTCGGATCTCACCGAGGCGGACGCGCCTGAGCAGATAGCGTTCGCGTTCCTCGACGGCGACTATTATCATTCCGTGCGCGATCCGCTTAAACTTATCTGGCCACGCCTTGCGCCTGGTGCTATTATTGTGGTTGACGATTACGCTAATGAGGCGCTGCCCGGCGCGGCTAAAGCCGTCGACGAATGGCTGCAAACCCATAGCGGCAAACTCTCCGTAGAGCATTCTCTGGCGATTATTCATACTTGACATACTTTTCATACTCGTTATACTTAGGTAAAGATAAGGAGTACGAACGAATGGGTCAGCCCGCACAAATCAATGATAAAAAGCTCTACGGCACCGCGACCGTCGGCACGAAAGGACAAATCGTCATTCCTGCTGATGCCCGCGAAGAGCTTGATATCAAGCCGGGCGACCGCCTTTACGTCATGAACGCCATGCACGGCACGGGCCTTGTCCTTCTGAAAGAAGAAATGCTCGAGTCGTTCCTTGACCAAATCATGGCGCAGGTAGAAGCGTTCCGCAGCCTTAAGCAAACAAACGATAAGGAGTAGTACTATATGCACCATCATTTGAGCTTGCGCAGCAAGCTTATTATCATGGCGTCCGTCATGGCGAGCTTGTTCCTCGTGGCGCTCGACCAAACGATTATTTCGACGGCACTTGGCAAGATCGTCGAAGATTTCAACGCCTACTCGTCGCTCTCGTGGGTTGTCACGGCCTACCTGATCACGACGACGATAACCACGCCGATCGCCGGTAAGTTTTCCGACATGTTCGGCCGCCGCACGGTCCTTTTGGTCGGTGTGACGATCTTTACGCTCGGCTCGCTCCTCAGCGGTATGGCCGGCGACGTCAACCAGCTGATTATCTACCGCGCCCTGCAAGGTATCGGTGGCGGTATCATCACGGCTAATGCATTTACGATCGTCGGCGACCTGTTCGCCGCCCGTGAGCGCGGCCGCTGGCAGGGACTTATCGGCTCGGTATTCGGAATTGCGTCGTTCATCGGCCCGCTGCTTGGTGGCTGGCTGACCGAATCGCACCAGCTCCTGTCATGGACGACCGACTGGCGCTGGACGTTCTTTATTAACATTCCTGTCGGTATTTTGGCGTTTGCTATCATCGCTATCTTCTGCCCGCCGCTTAAGCACGAAAACAAGCCGAAAGTCGACTACGTTGGTGCCGGTCTCCTGGCTGTCGCACTGGCGACGCTGGTGCTCGCCGTCGACAACACCGACAAGATTTTTGCTGATCTTTTGGATGCCACTGGCATGAGCCTGCTGACCCTTCGCGTTATCATGGCCGCTATCGTGGCTGCCTCTATCGCCGGATTCATCGCCGTAGAACGCCGCGTCAAGGAGCCAATCCTGCGCCTCGACTTCTTCCTGAACAAAAACTTCCTGGTACTGACCGCCGTTGCTATCTTTGTCGGTGCGGCCATGCTTGGCTCAATCCTGTACCTGACGCAGTTCAACCAGCAGGTCTTCGGCGCGTCGCCTGAAACCTCGGGTCTGATGCTCCTGCCGATGATCGGCGGCCTCATGGTGGCAAGTATCGCGACTGGCCAGTTGGTTTCCAAGGTGGGCAAGTACAAGCGTTTCATGGTGATCGGCTTCATTCTTTCGAGTGTCGCTATCGCCATGCTGACTACACTCAACCCGTCGAGCCAGTTCATCCAAGAGGCGATCATCATGGTGTTCGTTGGTGCCGGTATCGGTATGGCAATGCCGCTCATGAACATCGCCGTACAAAACGAGTTCGAGCAAAAATACCTTGGTATGGCAACCAGTTCGGTCCAGCTGTTCCGTGGTCTTGGCTCCACTATCGGTACGGCCGTATTCGGTAGCATGCTTACCCTTGGTATCACTAACTCCCTTGGTGATATGAACAAAGACCCGTATATCCAAACGCTCAAGCAAAATCCTGCCGCCGTGCAGCAGCTTGGCGACCTGAACGATGCCAACACGCTGCTGAGTATCAACTCGCCGCAGGTCAAAGACAAGATTACCTCTGGCTTTGAAGAGGCGATGGCCAAGCAGCCGCTGCCGCGCCCAGTCGCCGAACAGGCCGAAAAGGACTTCAAGCAAAAACAGAACGACTACAGCGATAAGGTGGTTAACGCGTTTTCTGCCAGCCTGCACACCATCTTCGTCTCAACCGCGTCGATCATGGCCGTGGCCTTGCTGCTCAGCTTTGCAATCAAGGAGCGTCCGCTCCACGCCGCGTCACCCGAGCAAACGCCGGGCGAAGCCTAACCTTGAGCAAGGACCGCATGGACGGTCCTTGTTTTTTAGCCTATACTGCTTATGTATGCTCAAATACTATGTGAGACGGAGCGCCGCCGAGGCGTTTAGCGAGGTTCGCACGCCGCCTAAACACGGGGTGTGGATTCATGGTGACAACATCACCGATCCCGAGCTGGAAGAGCTTTCTATAAATTACGGCTTCAATCTTAACCTCATCCGCGACGTCCTAGACGTTAACGAGCTGGCCCGAGTCGAGACAGAGAACGGCAAGGACCTGTATGTCTTCATACGAACAGCCCACCGCACTAAGCAGGGCGTGGTCGTGACGACGCCAATTTTACTGGCGGTCAAGGGGACGGTATTTATTAACTTGTCGCTCGCAAATACCGAGTACCACCGTTTGGCAAAACCAAGCATCATTGCCCAAGCGTCGGATACGACCAGCCTGCTACTTGGTACGTTCGCTGCCGTGGTCGAAGAATACGAGGGCTTCATGCAGCATACCTCGCAGTATGTCCGCGACACCGAGCAGCGGCTTCATAGCCACGAGGTGACCAACAGCGATTTCATTCATTTTGTCACGGTAGAGAACAACCTCAACGAGTACAGCACCCACCTTAGCGGCATGCGGGATGTTGCCGAGCGTCTGAAGGAGCTGATGCGTGATCGCGGCGACAAGGAGGCAGTCGAGGATATCGAACTCTATATAAAACAGCTGCTCGTAGGTATCGCCAGCCTCAAACAAAGCATCACAAGCATCCGTAATACCTACGGCATGATCGCCAATAACTCGCTCAACCGGCGTATCAAGGCTTTGACTGTCCTGATGGCGCTCATCGCGCTACCGGGGGTGTTCTATGGCATGTACGGCATGAACGTAGCGCTGCCGTTCCAGCATGAGCCGTGGGCATACGGGTTGATCACTACGGTCAGTATCGTGGTGACGATCGGCATATTTTTGATTGCCAAAAAACGCGGCATTTTTTAGTGCCCGTTGTAAATTCCGCTATCCAAATGCAGTTGATTCGCCTCTGTTTTTTCTTTATTATAGAACCATAAGCGCCGTAAACCGGCGATGTGCTTGACGTGTGTATACGCGTTTGTTACCATTATGTACGTGTCCCGCGCCAAAACACGTAAAATCTCATTTTAAAGGTCGAAGCGCGCTGGGGCTGCACATAGTACAAGGAGTACAACCTCACATGCCAATAGCCGTCGAATTTGTGTCTACCAGGCGCAAAAAGATTGCAGTGGATGTGGTGCCTGCCGAATGGCAACTGTATATCGCACACTAAGCCCTAGTGGCTGAGAACCGAACTCTCTCCTGAAGAGTTATACCTCCGAGAGTTCACCCCATCAAAAAAATAAAACACCCCAAGGCACCGGGGTGTTTTTGTATTTTATACTGGCAAGACTACTTGTCTTTGTCCGAGTCTTCCTTAGGCAGTTTGATACCTTTTTCTTTCAGGACGTCGGCAAAAGCTTTGTCAAGCTTGGCGGCTTCACTCCAGGTGTCTTGGGCGACAGGCTTGCCGTCGAGCAGTAGTGTCGGAGTGGCGCTGACCTTGTCTTTTTTACCGAGGGCAATATCAAAGTTGATCTTCTGCGTTACCTTGGCGCTTGCCATGTCGGTCTTGAACTTGGCAACATCCAGGCCAAAGTTATTGGCGTAACCGGCAAAAAAGTCGGTCCGTTGGTCGGCTTGCAGGTCCTTCCATGACGATTGGTTTTCGTAAAGGGCGTCGTGCATCTCCCAGTATTTGCCCTGCAGGCCGGCTGCTTCAGCTGCGGCTGCTGCGGCTTTTGCGTTCGGGTGCAGGTTGGTCAGTGGAAAGTTGCGGAATACGAACGCCACTTGGTCTTTGTATTTTTCGGTGATGTTCTTGACGATAGGGTAGGCGCTACCACAGCCAGGACACTGAAAATCGCCGTACTCTATGAATATGACTTTGCTGTCTTTATTGCCAAAAACGTGGTCGGCAATATCGCCTGACTGTTTAGAGGCGGCGATCATGTCGCTGGTGTTCAGCTTGCTGACGTCTACCTTGTCTTTGCTAGAAATATATATCAGTCCGCCGAGCAGTACGATACAAGCGGCCGCAAAGATAATCCATGCTTTTTTACTCACGAGAAACTCCTTATGATTACTATAAATAGTGTAGTGGAAAAGTGGTGTCTCGACAAGCGTAGATACGGTACAATAAAGGGACTATGACGTGGTTTTTGTCAGTTCTCAGTCTTCTCTCACTTGCAGCTCTGGTAATGGTCAGCTCTGTAGTGCCGCGCAGGGCAAAACTTAGCAGGTTCGAGTTGGAGCGCCGCCAGGGGGCAGGCGACGCCTCCGCCGAGCAGGCGCTACGGCGCGAGGCGACGCTTGGCGATGTCCTGTCGGTCCAGCGGGTGCTGAGCGCATTGTTCTTGGTACTGTTTGTGGCGCTTGCCGTGGCGGCCCTCGGCTGGCTCTGGGGCATTCTACTGGCGGTCGTGGTGGCACTCGAGTACGCCGCACTGGCCCGCATGCCTATTATTCATACCAACGCGCAAAAACTATACGAGCAGTACGAAGCCAAGATTCTTCGGTTTATCAGTGACCACGAAGTTATCTTTAAACTGTTTCGTAGTGTCTCGACCTCGCCTAGCGACGCCGCGCTCGACTCGCGTGAGGAGCTTGCTTATCTGGTAGAAAATTCCGGCCAGCTGCTCAGCGCCGACGAGAAAAAACTGATCCTTCATGGCCTTGAGTTTAACAGCCGGCAGGTGAGTGAAGTCATGACCCCACGCGGCGTGATCGACAGTATTGGCAAAAACGAGTTGCTGGGTCCGCTGGTGCTCGACAGCTTGCACAAGACCGGCCACAGCCGCTTTCCGGTGACGGACGGTGATATCGACCATGTCGTCGGCGTGCTGCACATCCAGGATCTTTTTACGCTTGACAGCAAGCACCGCTCCACTACGGTAGAAAAAACCATGGAAGCCCGCGTGTTTTATATCCGCGAGGACCAAACGCTCGAGCGTGCCCTCGCCGCATTCCTCCGCACCCGCCACCACTTGTTCGTGGTGGTCAACGAGTTCCGCGAAACGGTCGGACATTTGAGCCTTGAGGATGTGATCGAGGCGCTGCTTGGCCGCAAGATCATGGACGAGTTCGATATGCACGACGACCTACGCGCGGTGGCGGCCCGCAATCCCCGCGGCAATAACGAGCCGCAAAAACACGAGGATATCTAGCGCTACCAGAGGTAAAGTGGTATTATATACGTAATGAAACAATGGCGCGTCACTAATGACAGTAATCCACGGGTCGGCTAGCAAAGCCAGGCGTGTTTGCTAGTGACCGGCCCTTTTACAGCCTGCTTATAACCACTAACGAGGAATATCTATGACACGAACAGTAGCTCTCGAAGCGACAAAACACGTCGGCGAGACCATCACCGCCCAGGGGTGGGTACACACACGCCGCGACCACGGCGGCCTTATCTTTATTGACCTGCGCGACCATACCGGCCTGCTGCAGCTGGTTATCCAGCCCGAGACGGCCGAGGCATTCAAACTGGCCGAAGAACTCCGTGACGAATTCGTCGTCAGCGCCACCGGCACGGTAAA
>DASTSD010000106.1:0-3592 GCA_035760845.1 Saccharimonadales bacterium (SeqCode)
TTCGATCGAGCCAAGCAGTGCGCAGTGAATCATGATCGGGCGCTTTTTGCTGCCGTCTTCGGCGGTGTATTCCAGCCCGAATCGCTCCGGCTGTGCGTAGTCGAGCTGCACGGTGGCAAGCTGCGTCTTGCGGCCAAGCGCATCAGTCGCCATAAAGTCCATCTTGGGACCGTAAATAGCCGCCTCGCCAATACCAATCTCGTACTCGAGCTGGAACTTTTCAGCCAGGGACTGGATGGCGTTTTGCGCGCTCTCCCATACAGCCGGATCACCGAGGTAGTTGTCAGCGTCGTCACGGAACGAAAGCCGCAGCGACAGCTTGAGGCCAAGCAGCTCGTATATCTCCTGCGCGCTCTCGATCAGCTCGGCAAACACACCTTCGATCTGGTCTTCGCTACAAAAAACGTGCGAATCGTCCTGCGTAATGGCCCGGACACGGTTGAGTCCGCCTAGCTCGCCACTCTTTTCATCGCGGAATACGGTGGTCGTCTCAAGATATTTGATTGGCAATTCCTTGTAGCTGCGTGGGCGGCCGGCAAAAATCTGCGTGTGGTGCGGGCAGTTGACCGGCTTGAGTGCCAGTTCGTCACCTGACTCGGTCGAGGTAAATCGGAGTAGCTCCGGGAATTTCTCGAAGTGGCCGGAGGTCTTGTAGGTGTCCAGCTTGGCAATGTGCGGAATCCACACCTTCTCGTAGCCGTTCTTGATGCGGTAGCTCTGCGCCAGATCGTTCAGCTTGTCGCGCAAAATGGTTCCGCGCGGCGTAAATAACGGCAGGCCGGCGCCAATCAGCTGCGAACTGGTGTAAATATCGAGCTCTTTGCCGAGTTTGCGGTGATCACGCTGCTTGGCTTGCTCGAGCATCTCGAGATACGTATCGAGCTCTTCCTGGGTAGCGAACGCCACGCCGTAGAGGCGCTGCATTTGCGGGTTCTTTTCGTTGCCACGCCAGTAGGCACCAGCGACTCGCATCAGCTTGAACGCACCGACCTCTTTGGTACTGCCAACGTGCGGACCGCGGCAAAGATCGGTAAAGTCGCCGTTCTTGTAAAACGAAACCTCTTCGAGCGCGGCGTCACCCTCAGCAATCGTACCCATTTCGCTGGCATCGAGGTCCTTTGCCACGGTAGTACCAGAGCGTTTGAGGTCGTTCAGTAGTTCCTCTTTGTATGGCTGGCTGTTCTCTTTCGCCCACGCAATCGCATCGTCTACCGGCATAGTAAAGCGCTCGAAATCCTGTGCCTCGGTAATAATACGGCGCATCGTCTTTTCGATCTTGCCAAAGTTGGCCTCGGAGATCTTTTCGTCACCAAGGTCGATATCGTAATAAAAACCGTTCTCGACCACCGGACCCACGCCAAACTTTGCGTTCGGCCACAGGCGCCTCACGGCAGCAGCGGTGATGTGCGCCAAGCTGTGCCTCATAGCGTGCAGTTGTTCGTCGTTCATATCGTTACTCCTTTTTAGTAATTAAAAAACATGCGATGACTGGTTTTAATAGGTATTAAATCCATATATCGCATGTCTCGGACCCTTTGATCGGGCGGTTCCACCGGACTTCCTGGTTGTCAGGCACTCATGAAACGCGTTGTCGCACGCATTACACCCACGGAACTCGGCGGGTGGTTGGGCCGCGTCAACGTTCGGTATTATCATATATAACCTATCGCGATATTGCAATCCCCACCCCTATTTGGTATCATAAGTCAGCAACTGAGGGCGATTAGCTCAGTTGGCTAGAGCGCCACATTGACGTTGTGGAGGTCAGAGGTTCGACTCCTCTATCGCCCACCATACAAAGATCCAGGCACATACGCCTGGTTTTTGTTTGTTAAACACCAAAACTTTCCCCACCCGAGCAAAAGTTTTCCACGTGGGGTTTTGCCGTTTTCACCGCTGTTTTATATCACATATAGCATAGCTAGGTGTTTTACCGTGGATTGACATTTTATTGTACTTATGCTAATATGAATGTATGGGTAAAGATAAGAATATATCACAACCATCAGCACTAGAAAAAGTTAACTTGTCGTTCGAATACGATGTTACGTGGGGCGATGCCAAAAAAGCTATCCGCGTCCGCACGCATAAGTCGTAATACGACTCTGCTATTAGTACACCGCAGCCCCCTCTCGCCAGAGGGGGCTGTTTTATCCCCATTTTCCTTATGGTTTTCCACTAGCTTTTTTGATAGCGGTATGTCAATATATAGCTATGTTTTGCGTAAATTGTTTTCATCCTTCGACCAGCGTCGCCAACTCGCGGCCCAGCAAAAAACAGCCCTCCGTATGGCGCCGACGCCGCTGCCCTAATTGCGGCACGATCTTTACTACCTATGAACGACCAACGCTCGCCGATAACAAGCCCGTCAACTACCCCGATGGTCATGAGGAGGCCTTTAACCCTGGCAGGTTGATTATCAGCATCGCAAAAGCATTCGCCCACCAGCCGAGTGAGGCCGCCTATAATTCGTTT
Source organism: Saccharimonadales bacterium (SeqCode) (assembly GCA_035760845.1). GTDB lineage: Bacteria > Patescibacteriota > Saccharimonadia > Saccharimonadales > Saccharimonadaceae > CAMLKC01. The sequence goes on from DASTSD010000106.1 coordinate 2,476, forward strand.
TGGCTCGCCCAAACGGCCGAAGACACGCTGTCGTCACAAAAAGAAACGCTGACTCCGGAGGAGATCAGCGCAGTCACCCACGAGGTTATCCGTCATTTTGACGAGCTGGCGGCCGTACAGTACGCCGCCCAGCACAACCTGATCGTTACGACTCGGCGTCGCGGCCGGCCTTCTTTGCGCGGGCGCGGGCCACGGAAGCCGCAGTCGCCTTCTCGGTAACGTCGAACTTATCGAGATATTTACCGAGGAAAAGGTGCGTTTGAGCATTGTACGCCGAGGACGCGCTGTATACGATTGCCGTCACCGGCATCAGGAACCACTGCAGCACCATACCGAGCGTGCGGCGGCGCTTGTAGCGGGCCGGACGCGGCGGCAGCATCTTGAACCCAAGGAAGATAGTAATGAACAAACCGATAAGCGCCACCTGCTGGATGCTACTGATCACCTCTGGCAGTTGGTGGGCGGCAATATCACGGGCAGCCTGGGCGTTAATAAGCAGCGGCACCCAGCCACCCACGGCAACCAGGATAGAAATACTCGCAAGCGTAATGTGACTGTCGATAAGCCGCAGCAGCCTGGCGAGGCCCGGACCACGCGGTACGTTGCGGTGCCGGCTGAGCACCCGCACGGCGACATACGGAATGTCCGAGGCGCCGTACGCCCAGCGGCGGAGCTGGACAAACTGCGCTTTCAGCGTGCGGCGGTATGTCTCGGACAGGACGGCGTCTTGGTAAATCGGCACGTAAATCGGCGTGACTGAGTAGTTGCCGTTAAAGTAAAAGTAGCTGCGCCAATACTGGTGGCCATCCTCGACAATCGAGCGGACACTCCAAAAGCCCATTTCTACCAGCGCATCCATCGGCTGCGAGTGCGAGGCGAAGTTACGCAGCGTGTGCGGCCGCATAGAGCTAATAATGTTCCAGAATGAGTTACCTGTCGCCACCACGCGCATCGGCGCCGGCACGTCCCAAATATTATTCAGGAAGAGCGACACTGGCTGGTATGAGAGGTGCTTGCGGTCTTCGTGCACGATGTATTCGTAGGTTACGTAGTCAAAATACGTGGCATGCGGGCGGTTGTCACTGTCGAGGGTCGTGATGATGACGTCTTTATACGC
>DASTSD010000107.1:0-2631 GCA_035760845.1 Saccharimonadales bacterium (SeqCode)
TGGCGCCGATGAGCGTGGCGATCCGGCTGGAGCCGACGGGCGCCTGGTAGGTGTCGTAGACGGGCTCGAAGCGGATGTTCCGCGCGTCGACCTCGTGGACGACGGTGCGGGGAGTGGCCAGCTCGTCGGCGAGACCGGTCCGCGCCCGATCCACGATGATGGTCGCGAACCGGGGGTTGCGGATGACGGCGTCGAAGATCAGCAGGCGGACGCGCTCGCTGGAGGTGATCAGGCTGACGATCAGCCGGACCAGGTTCTCCAGGTAGCCACGACCGATCTGGTCGAGCTCCTCCTGGCTGTCGGCCGGGAGGCAGGCGGCCATGTTGGTCGTTTCCGCGAACGGCGTTCCGCCGGGCTTGGTGGTCATGGTCTGGGTGCTCCTTCGCAGGTAGCGGACTGATGTACGTGCAATCTCCCCGATGGCTTCAGGGCATGCAACCTGCTTAAAATACCACAAAACTATAAAAAAGTCAATACCCGTGCGCGTGATGCACGTGAAGTTGCACGTGTGGTACAATAAATCCAACATGAATCGAACAGCCGTCCTTGTCTTATTTGGTGGTGAATCGTCTGAACACGAAGTGTCGATTTCTTCCGTACGGAATGTCTACGCAGCTATCGACGACACGGAATTCGATGTTCTACTGGGTTATATTGACCGTGAGGGCAAATGGTGGTTGGTTGACCGATTGGCCCAAGAAATCGATACGCACGGCGCACCGCAGCTGATGCCAGCACTGGGTACTGGCAGTTTTGTGACTCTGCCGGGCGGTAAGATAGTAAAACCAGACGTCATTTTGCCGATTTTGCACGGCAAGAACGGCGAGGATGGCAGTGTCCAGGGACTGGCTCAGCTGCTGCATATTCCTATCGTTGGGTGTGACATGACCTCGAGCGCTATTTGCATGGACAAGCTCGCGACCAAAGAAATCCTGATGACAGCGGGCATAAACGTGGCACCATACGAAGTCCACCGTAAGGGCGCCTCGCAGCCAGACTTCAATCACCTCAGCATGAGTCTTGGCGTGCCAATGTTCGTCAAGCCGTCCCGTGCCGGCAGCTCGGTGGGCGTAAGCAAAGTGCACAGCGAAGAAGAACTGATGGCCGCCCTTGAAGAGGCGCATCGCCACGACGACACTGTACTGATCGAACGCGGCATTTCCGGCCGTGAACTAGAGGTGTCGGCACTTGGCAACCCGCCACATCACCAGGTAAGTACCGTCGGTGAGATCATGCCGGGCGATTCGTTTTACAGTTACGACGACAAATATGCGGCCGACAGTACATCGCAGGTCGTGATTCCAGCAGAAATGCCCGACGAACAGCGTGAACGCATCCGCGCTACTGCAGCCAAGGTGTTCGAGCTGCTCGGTTGCCGCGGCCTTTCGCGGATTGACTTTTTCCTGGCGGATGACGGCACGCTGTATGTCAACGAAATCAATACGCTGCCAGGGTTCACGAATATCAGTATGTACCCCAAGCTATGGAAGCAAGAGGGAATTTCGTACTCGCAGCTGATTGAGCGGCTTATCAGCCTTGCGATTGAGGCGGGCGCACCCGAGCAAGAACTACAAGAGGAGGAATAGAAAATGGACGGATTTATGGTATTTATCGGCATTATCGTCGCGATGTTCGTGCTAAGCGGCATCAAGATTGTCAATCAGTATGAGCGCGGCGTGGTGCTGACGCTCGGTAAATTTACGGGTATTCGCGAGCCGGGCCTTCGCCTGATCGTGCCGATTTTTCAGCGTATGGTAAAGGTAGACGTGCGTACCAATACCATCGATATTCCCAAGCAAGAGGTCATTACTAAGGATAACGTCACGGTCAACGTCGACGCCGTCGTGTACTTCCGCGTCAAGGACGCCCAGCGCGCCGTGCTGGAGGTAACTAACTACATTTACGCCAGCAGTCAGTTCGCCCAGGCGGCACTGCGCGACGTGACTGGCAATGTCGAGCTCGACTCGCTGCTCGGCAAACGCGATGAGGTCAGTACGCAGATCAAAGAGATCGTCGATACGCAGTCCGAAAAGTGGGGTATCGACGTCGAGAACGTCAAGATCCAAAACATCGAACTGCCGCAAGATATGAAGCGCGCCATGGCCAAGCAGGCCGAGGCCGAGCGTGAACGCCGCGCCGTCATTATTACGGCCGAGGGTGAAAAGGCTGCGGCTCAGGCAGTTGCCGATGCGGCCGCGATTCTTGCCAAGACCGGCGGCGGTATTAACATCCGTACTCTGCAGACGCTCGAGAAAATCTCGGTCGAGCCAAGCCAAAAAACGCTCGTCGTACTGCCGACCGAACTCACGAACGCCATTTCCAAACTCATGGGTAAGTAGCCTTGTGAAAAACGCTCTTCTCTAGTAAAATAGGTGAAGCTTGCAGTATGCAGCCCGTGTGGCTCTTTAGCTCAGTTGGTAGAGCAGAGGCCTGAAGAGCCTTGTGTCCCCAGTTCGAGTCTGGGAGGAGCCACCAAGACAAGCGGGTGTAGCTCAGTTGATAGAGCGCTTCCTTGCCAAGGAAGAGGCCCGGGGTTTGAGTCCCCGCACCCGCACCAAATGGGAATTATCGGACGCTTCGGCGTCCTTTTTCTTTGCTCGTAAGGTGATGAGGGGGCTGATTTGCGGGGTG
>DASTSD010000108.1:0-13465 GCA_035760845.1 Saccharimonadales bacterium (SeqCode)
CGGTTTGCGATCGTTGCCGAGATGCGCGCGCAGGGTGAGCCTGCTTCTTAGCCTTCTATCAAATCTGTTACACTAGAGAGTGACTATGGGTAAAAAACTATACATTACAACCGCAATTCCTTATGTCAACGGCACGCCGCACATCGGTAACGCACTTGACTACCTCCTCGCCGATATCTGGACGCGCTACCAAAAGCAAAATGGCCGCGACGTTCGTTTTCAGGTGGGTACCGACGAGCATGGTAACAAAATCGCCGCAAAGGCAACCGAGCTTGGCCTGACGCCGCAAGAATACACCGATAAAATGTACGGTAATTTTGAGCTGCTCATGAAAAAGGTCGACGCCCAGTACACCGACTTTATCCGCACCACCGAGCCGCACCACGAGGGTGCCGTCCAGTACATTTGGCAAAAGTTGCAGCCCTACATTTACAAAAGCAGCTATGACGGTTGGTACTGCATGGGTCATGAGGCATTCTTTACCGAAAAAGAAGTGGCCGAAACCAACGGTATCTGTCCTGACCACCAAAAGCCGTACGAAAAGGTGAGCGAAGAGAACTACTACCTTAGGACGAGCGAGTTCACCGACCGCATCCGCGAAGCGATCGAGACCGGCCGCATGGAAATCGTGCCGGAGTTCCGCAAGAACGAATTCCTCGAGCTCATGAAAGACGGCCTTAAAGACGTCAGTATCTCTCGCCCGAAAAAGAGCTTGAGCTGGGGAATTCCTGTGCCCGGCGATCCCGAGCAAGTCATGTACGTGTGGCTCGACGCGCTGGCAAACTATATCACTGTGCTTGGTTACCCCGACCGTGAAGGCTGGCAAGAATACTGGCCTGCCGATGTGCAGGTGGTGGGCAAGGATATCCTGCGCTTCCACGCGGGCATTTGGCCGGCGATGCTCCTCGGCCTTGAGCTACCGCTGCCGAAAAAACTGCTGGTTCATGGCTTCGTGAACGTAGGCGGCGCCAAGATGAGCAAGACAGTCGGTAACGTGATCGACCCGGTTGAGATTATCGAGGGTTACGGTCTCGACGCGTTCCGCTACTTCTTTACGCGTCACATTCCTACGCAGGATGACGGCGATTTTACCTGGGAAAAGTTTGAGAACGCTTACAACAACGAGCTGGGTAATGACCTTGGTAACTTGGTATCGCGCGTCGCGAGTATGGTCAGCCGTTATCAGGCCGGCGTAATCGGCGATGCCCCAAAGGGTGAGCACGATATGGGCCCGTACCGCAGCGCTATCGACGAGCTGCGTTTTGACCGGGCGCTGGACGAAGTCTGGATGACCGTCCGTTCGCTTAACCAGTACCTCGAGAGCGTCAAGCCATGGGAAATCGCAAAAAAACGCGAAAGCGAAGCGGAGGCCGAGGCGCATCTAGCCGAAGTGCTTGGCCACGCCGTACAGACTTTGCTGCAAGTTGGCGACATGCTCGTGCCGTTCATGCCTGAAACCTCGGCGATTATCGAAAAGGCATTCGCCAGCGGCGTGATCGTACCGATCGAACGCGAGGGCGGCATTTTCCCGAAAATCTACAACCACACGCCAAACCCAAGGGAGCAAAAACAGTAGCAATGGCCTCTCTTTCTGGCCATGTCAGGGTCGGTTTGCTGCATCGCGACGAAAAGTAGTCTATGTTTGTCGATACGCACTGTCATATTCACGAATCGACCTACCCGCTTGACCAAGGCGAGGTGATTGAGCGCGCCCGCGCGGCAGGCATTGCGCGGATGATCTGCGTAGGAACGGACGAAAAGAGCTCGCAAGATGCGGTGGATTTTGCTCATAGTCACGACGGTATTTACGCCAGTATCGGCGTGCATCCGCATGAGACGAAAGATGGATGGAGTAAGCTCGAAGCGCTTGCTACCCCTCGAACCATCCCTTCGCAAAACGGCTTCGCTCCGGGACTGACAAGAGCCCCGGCGTCTGGTCAGTCTCGGGCTGCAGATGTTTTGACGAAGGAAGGTTCTTCGGAGCTATCTCGCAAACTTGTTGCCGTCGGTGAAATCGGCCTCGATTACTTCTATACTCATAGCCCGCGCGAGGTACAAATAAAGGCGCTCGAAGCACAGATCGACCTGGCGCTAAGGCACGATTTGCCGGTTATTTTTCATGTGCGCGAGGCGTTCGAGGATTTCTGGCCGATTTTTGATAACTTCCACGGTATTCGCGGCGAGCTCCACAGTTTCACCGATACGGCAGCCAACCTGGAGCAGGGCTTGAAGCGCGGCTTATACGTAGGCGTTAACGGTATCAGTACGTTCACGAAAGTCGAGGAGCAAAAGGCGGTTTTTGCCTCGATTCCTCTCGAGCGGCTCTTGCTCGAAACGGACGCTCCGTTCTTGACGCCAGCCCCTTTTCGTGGTAAAGTGAATGAACCAGCGTTTGTTAGGCAAATTGCTGAGTTTCATGCGGCCGCGCGCGGCACGTCAATCGACCAAATCGCCGACGCTACCAGCATGAACGCACAGACGCTATTCAATCTTTCATAAAACAAACACTCCCTAAAAACTACCAGTTTAACAAGTGGATGTTGTGATGAAAGAACAGATGAATTTTCCTACCTCCCGAGAATCTGCAACGCCGTTCGAAAACGACGGCCGCGTTGATTTGCATGCCGCAGATGGCGACAACCTTTTATCACTCGATGAAGTACGCAGGCGCCGCCAGCGTGCGGAGTTTGAGCGCCAAGCTCTCGGCCAAAAGCCGGAGCAGCGCCCTTTGATGCCGCACGAACAGCTTGGCCAGCTGAATCTTGGCGTGCTAGGCCTACGTCGTACTCGGATTGATGCGGCTAACGCCAGCGAACGCGACGCCGCTTAAAAAGGAGCGATCATGAGCGTATTCAAAAAAGCACTCGGACTTATCATCGGCGACTCCGTATCGCCAGCGTTCCAGGTGCCAAAAAACCGCCCGCTCAAAAAACTGACCGAACGTGAACTGATCCAGCTGGAGAGCGAGATCGGCGCGCAGCTTTTTGGTGATATTCCTAAGGGTCACCGCCGCGAGTTCTTTTGCCTCGACGAAAAAACCTGGATTTGGTACGAAGAGTGGAACGATCCTAAAACTACCAAACGCCAGAATATGACGGTCCGCTACGAGGTTCATTCTAATGGCGTCTTGAAGGTGCAGGAAGGCGCTCGCTACTCGTTTATCGAGGGTGCCGAGCTGGACAACCTGCTCGCCGCGGCCACGATGTACTACGAACAAGTAGCGCGTGGCGTGTATGGTATCGACCCCCGCACGGGTCAAAAACTGGCATAACTGGTATACTAAATACAGTGAGTAACGAGGTAATTTATCTTGACCATGCTGCTGCCACGCCCCTTGATGAGCGTGTGCTTTTTGCTATGCGTCCGTATTTTGCCGAGCATTTTTATAACCCCTCAAGCCCTTACTCGGCAGCGCTTGCCGTGCGCCGCGAGTACGAAGCTGCAAAGCAAGTAATCGCCGGCACGATCGGCGCCAAGCCCGACGAGCTTATCATGACGGCTGGCGCGACCGAGTCGATCAACTTGGCGCTGGGCAGCATTGGCGGCCATATGGTGACGGCGAATATCGAGCATCACGCCGTGCTTGAAGCGGCTAAGCGTCGCGAACATACCATCGTGGCAGCAAACGAAAAGGGAATGGTGACGGCCGAGGTAATTCGCGCGGCTATCCGCCCTGACACGCAGCTGATCAGCATCGCACTCGCCAATAACGAGCTCGGCACGATCCAGCCGATTCGCGATATCGCGGCTATGGTCCGCACGGTGCGAACGGAGCGGCTTGCCCGCGGCGACAAGACACCGCTGTACCTGCATAGCGACGCGTCTCAGGGCGCCGGCCTGATTGACATTCACGTAGCGCGCCTGGGCGTCGACCTTTTGACGCTGAACGCCGGCAAGGTCTACGGCCCAAAGCAAGTCGGCCTGTTGTTTGCTGCCGCAAGCGTGCGCCTGACGCCGCAGATCGTGGGTGGCGGGCAAGAGCGTGGCCTGCGTAGCGGTACCGAAAACGTGGCCGGAACGGTCGGGTTTGCCAAGGCCATGGAGCTCGCCGAGCGGCACCGAAAGTCGGAGTCGGAGCGCCTGCGCGGGCTTCGTGACGGGCTGCAAAAACAGCTTATGGGCGCGTTTTCTGACGCGGTTATTTCGGGTAGCGAAAAGCGCCGCCTGCCTGGGCACTTGCATATTTCGTTTCCTGGCCTTGATGCTGAGCGCTTGGTTTTTGCGCTGGAAATGCGCGGCGTGCTGGTGGCGACCGGCAGCGCCTGCGCCGCCAATAAAGGCACCCGTTCGCACGTACTGACGGCGATCGGCCTTGCGCCCGAGGTTGCCGACGGCAGCCTGCGCCTGACGCTCGGGCACCTCTCGAACGAAGAAAATACCAAGCGTGCTGGCGAAATCATCATTGAAGAAATCCAGCGCGAACGCCAAAGGACTGCCGCATGATGAAGACGGTCGGCGGTGTCGTTCTGGCGCTTGTCATTATTATTGTCGGGCTGACGATTTACCTGGGTCCCGACAGCCTTTCATCGTGCGGCGAAAAGCCGTCGGATACTCCGTCGTGCCACGCGGCAGACGCTATTGTCGCGGTGAGTGGTGGTGATACGGCGGCGCGCACGGCCGAAGCAGTCCGTTTGTATCAAAACGGCTGGGCGCCCAAACTGGTCTTTTCGGGTGCCGCCCAAGACAAAAGCGGCCCAAGCAACGCTGCTGCCATGCGCCATGAAGCGCAGGTTGCCGGCGTACCGTTCAAAGACATCATCCTCGAGGAGTACGGCGCGACGACCAAGCAGAACGCCGAGAATACCCAGTCGATCCTGCAGCAAAACGGCATTAACGACGTCATTCTCGTGACGTCGGCCTACCACCAGCGCCGGGCTGGACTGGAGTTCAAGACCCGATCCAACGCCACGGTGCGTAACCACCCGGTATCTCACGACGACCAATGGTCGGCTTTTTGGTGGATGACGCCAGTCGGTTGGTTTTTGGCGGTAAGTGAGTTCCTAAAAATCATCGCCTTTTATTTTGGAGGTAGCAGATGACAAAAGTATATGTTGGTATGAGCGGCGGCGTGGACAGCTCGCTAACAGCGGCGCTTCTAAAAGAGCAAGGCTACGACGTGACGGGCGTCTACATGAAAAACTGGACGCAGGATCTTCCCGGCATGCGCTGCCCGTGGGCGGATGACTTGGCCGATGCCAAACGCGTTGCCGTGCAGCTCGGCATTGATTTCAAGGTGTTTGATTTTGAGAACGAGTACAAGCACAAGGTCGTCGACTATATGATCGAGGAATACAAGCTTGGCCGCACGCCAAACCCGGACATCATGTGCAACCAAGAGGTGAAGTTCAAGCTCTTTTTGGAGGCAGCACTTGAGGACGGTGCTGACATGATCGCGACTGGCCACTACGCTCGCGTAGAAGATGGCGTGCTAAAACGCGCGCAGGATGACAACAAAGACCAAACGTACTTTTTGTACCGCGTGACGGGCGAGGCGCTCAAAAAGACGCTCTTTCCGCTGGGCGGCTTTACCAAGCCGGAGGTTCGCGAAATGGCAAACGCGCGCGGGTTGTTTACCGCTGGCAAAAAGGACAGCCAGGGCATTTGTTTCGTTGGCAAAATCGGGATCCGCGAGTTCTTAAGCCAGTACGTCGAACAGGCGCCGGGCAAAATCATCGACAAAAAGACCGGCGAAGTGCTCGGCATGCACGACGGCGCGATTTTTTACACGCTGGGCCAGCGCCACGGCCTTGATATTGGCGGCGGCCTGCCGTATTACGTCGTCGGTAAAGACATGGACAAGAACGAAGTGTATGTTACGACCGATCTTCAGGACGATACGCTCTGGAAAAAGGAAGTCCGGCTTTCAATGGTTCACTGGATCAACGAGGCGCCAAAAGGCGGCGACTACACTATTCGCGTGCGGCACCGCGCGCCGCTGGTTGCCGCGCAGCTGGTCATATCGGCTGACGGCGCCGTGCTGACGCTTGGTGAGGCGGAGCGCGCCGTGACCGCGGGCCAGTCGGTCGTTATCTACGACGGCGACGTTTGCCTTGGCGGCGGTATCGTCGCGGCCTAGCCTGTTTTTTGGCGGGCGCTTGTGATATAACCATAAGCAAGATGCTGCGCGCCAAAACACGACAACAACTAGGGTTCACGATCATCGAATTGATTGTCGTTATCGTGGTGATTTCTATTTTGACGGCAATCACGATCGTGACGTATACGGGTGTGCGGAACAAGGCCTATGACACCTCTATTCAAACCGACCTAAAAAGCGTCGCCGCCGGCCTGAAAAGCTACAAGCAGCTCACTGGCAGCTACCCTACGTCAGAAACCCAAATCAGTACCATGAAAGACAGTGGTGGCTCGGTCATCACGGCCGCCTTGCCTAAAATATCGCACGATGGTTATGATGTAACGTCACCCTCGGCCCCGGGCGACAACGTCTCTCGTAACCTCTTGATCTGCGTGCGGAGCGGCGGCACGAATCCGCAGTTCGGTATCGCGGCGTATTCAAAATCGGGTGCCGTATGGTTTTACCAATCCAGCACCGGCGCAATTACTCAGAGTCCTGATGCTTGGGTGGGGCAGCAAACGACCGAATGTCCGCGCGTAGGGATCGCGCTGGCGGACCCAGGCTATGCCCGTTGGTTTGCATACGAACGCAATCCGGCATCGGTCACTGATACTGAAGCCGGCTGGCGCGGCTGGGCTGTCAAATAACGCTTGGTCGCCAGTAATACCTCTGTTATAATGGCATTTATGAATGCCCAAGAAATACGTAACGCCTATATACAATTCTTCAAAGACCGTCAGCACGAGGTAATAGCGCGGGCGCCGCTAATGCTGACTGACGATCCGACGACATTGTTTACCGGCAGCGGCATGCAGCCGCTTCTCCCGTACCTTTTGGGCAAATCGCACCCAGCCGGCGTGCGCCTTGTCGACAGCCAAACCTGTATTCGCGCCCAGGATATTGAAGATGTCGGTGACAACCGCCACACGACGTTCTTTGAGATGCTTGGTAACTGGAGTATGGGCGACTACTTCAAGGAACAGCAGATTCGCTGGTTCTTTGAGTTTCTGACCGACGTGGTCGGCCTTGACCCGAACAAAATTTACGTAACGGCGTTTATTGGTGACGAAAAGCACGGTATTCCGCGCGACGACGAAGCGGCGAACATTTGGCAAAAGGTTTTCCAGGAAAAGGGAATCGAAGCCAAAATCGTTGAAATCGGCAGCCAAGAAGACGGCGACAAACGCGGTATCAAGCCAGGTGAGCGGATCTTCTTTTACGACGACGGCGAAAACTGGTGGAGCCGCAATGGCGGCCTCGACAAGACGCCAATCGGCGACCCATGCGGCCCCGACAGCGAAGTCTTTTACGATTTTGGCCCGGAAAACCACGCCGAAGGCTACGGCCTGGCACACCCGGCCAGCGACAGCGGCCAGTTTATGGAGATCGGCAACCAGGTCTTTATGCAGTACCGCCGCATGGAAGACGGCAGCTTCGAGCCGCTCGAGAAAAAGAACGTCGACTTTGGTGGCGGCCTGGAGCGTATCGCTGCAGCTCAAATCGACAGTCCGGATGTCTTCCGTATCAGTCTTTTGTGGCCGATTATTGAGAAGCTGCAAACCCTAAGTGGCAAAAAGTACGAGAGCCACACTCAGAGCATGCGCGTGATCGCCGACCACCTGCGTGCGGCAACCTTTCTCGCCGTTGACGGCGTCAAGCCTGCCAACAAGGAGCAAGGTTATGTGATGCGCCGTTTGCTTCGCCGTGCCATTCGTTTTGCGTTCGATCTTGGTATCGAGCAGAATTTCTTCGAAGAAGTCGTGCCGGTCATCGCCGACATGTACCACGCCGACTACCCAGAGGTGGCCGCTAGCCGTGACGAAGTCGTTGCGACGCTCGTAAAAGAAGAAAAAGTCTTCCGCCAGACGCTCCGTAAGGGCCTTAAGCAAATGGAAAAATTTGCCGAGAACGGCCTGACTGGAGTTGAGTTGTTCACTCTCTACGATACGTTTGGTTTCCCGGTTGAACTCTCGACCGAAGAGGCGTTCAAGCAGGATATCAAGCTGAGCGAAAACTGGCGTGAAGAGTTCGACGCCCAAATGGCCGAACAGCGCGCCCGTTCGCAGACTGCCGCTAAAGGTACGTTCAAGGGCGGTCTCGGCGGTCAGACCGATATCCACAAAAAGTACCATACTGCGACGCATCTTTTGCAATCAGCCTTGCGCCAGATTTTTGGCGAAGAACTGCGCCAGCACGGCAGCAACATTACTGAGGATCGCCTGCGTTTCGACTTCAATCTTGACCGCAAAATGACGCCAGAAGAAATCGCTAAAGCTGAAGAGCTGGTCAATGGCTGGATCAAAGAGGACCTTCCTGTTTCGTTCAAGCTCTACCCAACCCAGGAGGCTTTGGATATGGGTGCGATCGGTCCGTTTGGCGAACGCTACGGCGACGAGGTAAAGGTATATCAGATGGGTGAGGGTGACCATATCGCCAGCCTTGAGATTTGTGGCGGCCCGCACGTTGACCACACAGGCCAGCTCGCCGAGGGTGACAAAGTCTTTAAGATTACTAAAGAAGAATCAAGCTCTGCCGGTATTCGTCGTATTAAAGCGGTTCTTGTTTAGGCGCGAAAATAGCCGGGAGCATTGCTGCTCGACCGGCTTGAAGAGAATGTATCCACGGGCGGGTACGCTTGTCGGGAGCCAGCCGGAGCCGGCTCCCGACCGCGTTCGTGCGGCTTGGCTGGTTCTTCGACCCCATCTCGTTACTGCTTGAACGCAGAACCGAAGAAGTCGCCGAAGTCTCCACCGACTGCCATGACGAGCGTCACGAGCGCCGGGTAGAAGTTCGGGAACCATGCCTGCACGGATGCGAGGATCATGATGATCCCGATCGCTGCCGCCCAGCCGTTCTTGCCCTTGATGCCGAGGAACCAGAAGACCACGGCGCCGAGCACGAAGATGACCAGTCCGACCATCGCACACACCTCCAGATGTTGCGGGGATATTCTCCTGAAATATATTTTAAAATATCATAGTAAATAAATCAACTCACCTTTAAAACGGAGGAATGGTTTATTCCGCTTACAAATGGTATATAATTGATACTAATTATGGTTTTCGATAAGCTACGCAAAAAAGCACAGACTGTCACAGAGGGCGACTACGTTGTTGGACTTGATATCGGAACGGAATTCGTCAAGGCGCTGATTGCCAAAATGAAAGATGATGAGCTTGAGATCGTCGGCGTCGGCCGTGCTCGTCAGGACGTTAGCGACATGCACTCCGGTGCGATTGCTGACATTTCGGGCGTGGTGCGTAACTGCGAAGAGGCGCTAGCCGAAGCCGAAGACCAAGCCGGTCTGCAGGCCAAACGCGCCGTGATCGGTATCGCCGGCGAGCTCGTCAAAGGTGTCACGAATACTATCCGCTACCGTCGCCCACAGCCCGACCGCCCGCTCGATACCAACGAGATGGAATTCATCATCGAGAAAGTCCAGGAACGTGCTCAGGGTAAAGCCCAGCGCCAAATTGCCCTCGAGACTGGTAATGAAGAAGTTGAGGTCAAGCTGGTCAACAGCGCGCTCGTCAGTATTCATATCGACGGCTACAAGGTGAGCAACCCGATTGGTTTCCAGGGACGCGATATCGCTGTCCAGATATACACGGCATTCGCGCCTATGGTGCATATTGGTGCGCTCGAGCGCGTTGCCGACGAACTGGCGATGGAGCTGGTCGCTGTTGCGGCCGAGCCGTTTGCCGTTTCAAGGAGCGTGCTTGGTACCGACGCCAGCAGTAGCTTTACGGCAATTCTAGCCGATGTTGGTGGCGGTACGACCGATATTGCCGTGGTAAACGACGGTGGTGTCGAGGGTACCAAGATGTTCGGTATCGGTGGGCGTAGCTTTACTCGCACGATTGCCGGCGAAATGGACCTAAGCTACGGCGACGCCGAAAAACTCAAGGTCAACGTCGACAACCCGCAAATCAAGCCGAGCGTCAAAAAAGAGGCCGAAAAGGCAATCGACAAGACGCTTGATGTCTGGCTGGCCGGCGTGGAACTGGCGCTCAGCGAGTTTGATTCGGTCGATCACCTGCCTAACCGTATTTTGCTATGTGGCGGTGGCGCAAGCCTTGCCAAGCTGGTCGACGCGCTATCTGAACGCGATTGGTACAAGGAATTGCCGTTTACCAAACGGCCGACCGTCCAGCGGATCGACCCAAGCGAAGTCGTAGGAATTACCGATACGACAGGGGCGGCGAGCGACCATACGTTCATTACCGCCATGGGACTGCTCCGGGTTGGCTATGATACAATGGTAGGCAGTAGCGACAGTGACACCATCAAAGACAAACTTAACCGGATCCTTCGCATTTAACTATGAATAAAGACGTCATCTACATCGATGTCGAAGACGACATCACCGCCATTATCGGCAAGGTGAAAGACTCCAAGGAAAAAATCGTTGCCTTGGTGCCGCCAAAACGGATAGGGGTACTTCAGAGCGCGGTTAATCTGCGCCTTTTGCAGCGTGCCGCGACGCAGGCTGACAAACGGTTGGTGCTTATCAGTAACAACTCAGCACTTGCGGCGCTTGCTGCTGCCGCTAAGGTGCCTGTAGCCAAGAATCTCCAGAGCAAGCCGGAGCTCGCGGAGGTCTCGGCCCTCAGCATCGATAACGGCGATGATATTATCGACGGCGCACAGCTGCCGGTCGGTGAGCTCGCGCGTACTGCTGATAAGAACGCCCTAGGGGCGGCGGCACTTTCTTCGCCGCTCGACGAAGCAATTAGCGACAACGCAGCTGAAATCGGCCCGCGGGCGACGCCGCCTGCCGCAGGGCAGCCTCTCAAGAAGCCAAAATCTAAGTCGGGTAAAGTACCGAACTTCAATAAGTTCCGCAAAAAACTCATTTTCGGCATCGGTGGTGGCGTGCTTCTGCTCATCTTCCTTATATGGGCGATCTTTTTCGCGCCATCGGCAACGGTAATTATTACCGCCCGTACGACCGATTCGTCGGCAAATGCCAAGGTGACGCTTGGCGATAGCGTCTCGACGAGCATGTCAGATAGTTCCATCAAGACTTTGACGGAGACTGTCAAAAAAGATGCTTCCGTTAATATTACGCCAACCGGTACTAAAGAAGTGGGCGAAAAAGCCAAAGGTACCATGGAAATCACGCGCACCTCTGTTTCTAACCAGACCATGACGGTACCTGCCGGTACAAGCTTTTCAAGTAGCGGCCGTACGTTCGTCAGCACCGAAAGCGCCACGCTGAGCGGTACGACAGTAGGTCCTAACGGTATCGTTCAGGACTCCGCTACAGTAAACGTACAGGCGACTGAAATCGGTGACGAATATAACCTGTCGTCGCGCAGTTACAATTCCAATGTCAGCGGCATCGATGCCGAAGGTAGTGATATGTCGGGCGGTAGCAGCAAGAAAGTCAAGGTTGTCAGCGAAGAAGATGCCCAAAAGGCCATGGACGAGCTTGAGCAGCAAAGTTCCGACGATATCAAAAGCGATCTCAAAGACAAATTCAACGACACGTATATTGTCCTTGACACCAGTTTCAAGACAGACAAAGGCAACCCAGAGGTAAAGCCGGGGGTTGGTCAAGAGGTTACGGGTACCGCGACGCTATCGGCAAGCGTTACGTACAGCCTTTCGGGAGTAGCAAAGGCCGATGTTGGTAAGTTCCTTGACGATTACTTCAAGGACCAAATCAAGGGCCTCGATGACCGCCGCATTTACGATAACGGTGCCGACAAAGCAAGTTTCACGGACATTACACCGGCCGACAAGGGCTTTACGGCTAACCTAGTCGCTACTGCAAAGATAGGCCCGAAGATCGAGGACGAGAACGTCAAGGAACAAGCCAAGGGCAAACGCTACGGCGAGATCCAGTCGAGTATCGAAGCTATCCAGGGTGTCGATAATGTGGATGTTAAATTCTGGCCGTTCTGGGTCTCGACCGCACCGAACGACACCAAGAAAATCAAGGTAGAATTCAATCTGAATGAGTCATAACAAAACCTTTCTCGCTCTCGATGTCGGAGAAAAGCGGATTGGTGTCGCCGTGGGTGATGCGGCCGTCCGGATTGCCATGCCTTACGACACGATAGAAGTAGATGGTGGTGAAATCACCCGAATCGCACGTATTGCTGTCGACGAGAATGTCGATACGATCGTCGTGGGGTATCCACGCAACCAGTCGGGTGAGCCGACGGCGCAAACCGACTATGTCGTGACGTTCGCCGAGCAACTCAAAGACATCGCGCCGCACCTGGAGTTCCAGGACGAATCGCTCACGAGCGTCCTCGCCGAACAACAGCTCAAATCGTACGGACGCCCATACACCAAAGGCGATATTGACGCCCGAGCGGCGGCGATAATCCTCCAAGATTATCTGGAGCGGCTCTAAGATGAATGATATCTTGCCGCCAAAGCGGCCATTGAACCAGCAGCAGGCGCCAACACCCCCTGTACAGCCTCGACCGCCAGTAGAGCCAGTTGGTTCGCCCGTACCGGAGCAAGCGCCGCCTCAGGCCCCCAAGAAAAAGCGCCGTTTGTGGCTATGGGTATTGCTTAGCGTGGTGGCGCTAATTACGACGGTCGCTATTGGCGCGGTTATTTGGTACAACCTCTCACTTCAGCCGGTAAACAGCAAAGATACGGCTCGTACTCGAATTGAAATTACCGAGGGGATGTCGCCATCGGCAATCGGGACGTTGCTCGAAAAAGACAAGCTGATCCGCAGTAAGTTCGCCTTCGATATCTATACGCGCCTATCGGGGACACGTTCCCAGCTGCAGGCGGGTTCGTACACGCTCTCACCGTCGCAGACTACCCAGTCGATCGTGGCAGATATCGTATCGGGGAGGATCAATCAGTTCTCCCTGACCTTTTTGCCTGGCGCTACGGTAGATGAAGACAAGGCTGCCCTGGTAAAATCGGGCTACTCCAAGGCCGAAGTTGACGCCGCGTTCAACAAAACCTATGACCACCCGCTGTTTGCGACCAAACCAGCCTCAGCCGACCTGGAAGGGTATATTTTTGGTGAAACCTACCAGTTCAAGGGTGATGCGACCGTCGAACAGATACTGCTGCGGGCGTTTGACGAGTATTACAAGGTAGTAAAGGACCAAAATCTTGTGGCTGCGTTCAAAAAACAGGGACTGACCCTTTACGAGGGCATAACTTTAGCCTCGATTATCCAGCGCGAGGTGCCGGATGCAACCGATCAAAAACAAGTCGCACAGATATTCCTTAAGCGCTACCGGAGCGATATGACGCTGGGCTCGGATATAACGGCGTATTATGGGGCGGATAAGCTGGGCGTAGAACGTACCGTAGCGGTAGATACCCCTTATAACACCCGTATTCACAAAGGGCTTCCCCCGGGGCCAATCGCGACGCCAGGTATCACTGCCCTAGAGGCGGTAG
>DASTSD010000109.1:0-3620 GCA_035760845.1 Saccharimonadales bacterium (SeqCode)
ATCTTGACTGCCGGCTATGCGCTCATGACACGCACGACCGACGCCGAGCCGACCGTGGGCAGTAGCTTATAGGAGCGAAAAGCTGCTACTATATCCAGCATGGATAACGAACAGCTCCCAAAATGGAAAACGGTCGATTCAAAGTACCTTGTAAACGACCGCTGGCTCAAGCTTCGTGCGGATACCTGTCTTACGCCCGATGGCGACACGATAGGACCGTGGTATGTCCTCGAATATTCGGACTGGATAAGTTGCCTTGCGATTGACCGCGACGATAACGTCATCATCCTGCGGCACTATCGCCATGGCGTGGACGAATACGTGCCCGAAATCGTCGGCGGCGGCGTAGATCCTGAAGACGAGTCGCCAAAAATAGCCGCCATACGTGAACTGCAAGAGGAAATCGGGTATGAGGGCGGCGAACTGTACTCGGTAGGCGAGGCCTATGCCAATCCTTCTAATCAAACCAATACCATGTATGTTTTTCTGGCTGTGGGCGGCGCATGTACGCACGAGCGACTAAAGGAAATAGGGGCGGATTTCGTGGTAGAGACGATGCCTTTCAAAGATTTCGTCGCCCAGGTAATGAGCCCTACGCCGGCGGCAAAATACCAGAGCTTGCACTTGGCCTCTATATTCTTGGCGCTTAATTTTATTCGTAGCACCAAAGATCCGTCGGAGACGATCGCACGCCTTCGCTCTTTGATGTAGGCGGAGTGATTTGCATTTAAGGTAAAGAATGTTATTATACTAATATATGGTAAGTAATAAACGAGCTAAAGTCGCAGCGGTAGCCCTTGAAGAAGGGTTTTTACGGCTGGCTTTTATTACTTCATAACTTAACCGCAATTTTCAAATAGCGCCGCTATCCAGTGCCAGCCGTTAGGCTGGTTTTTGCGTAGCAAGGTTATGTATGAAGTCGCGTGACGACTACTCGTTTAATGACAAAAAGAAACACCGTGAAAAAGAATGGAAACGCGAACATGATGCCGGCGGCTTTCGCTGTTCGCACTGCAAAAATTGGGTGAGTATAAACAGCTATATTGGCACGGCAAACCGCAATCACTGCCCGCACTGTTTGTGGTCAAAGCACGTCGACGAGCAAAAGGGCGACCGCGAAGCGACATGTCACGGCGGCATGAAGCCGATCGGACTTACCTTTAAGCACGAAGGCATGAGGCGGCAGGGCGAGCTCATGTTCGTTCATGAATGCATGGGCTGCGGCAAACTTTCGATTAACCGTATCGCAAGAGACGACGATAACGACGGCGTCGTTGGGATTTTCGAATCGTCCAAGTATGACCGTCGGCTCGCCCGTTTGCTGCAGGGCGCCGGCATTCATTTGCTCGACGCGGGCGACGAAGAAGAAGTGCGATTACAGCTGTTCGGGCGCAGGTGATACACTTGAGATATGAAGCAGACTCTCATTGTTGTTACCGGCCACCCCGGGTCTGGCAAAACCACGCTGGCACGCCAGCTGGCCGAAAAGTGGGGAGTGGTATGCGTTTCAAAAGACGCCCTGAAAGAGCGTATCTTTGACGGCCTCGGCAGCTATGACAAGGAATGGTCGCTTAAGGTGAGCGGCGCGGCGCACCGAATAATGGATGACATTGTGCGGCAAGAACTGGCTGCGGGACATTCGGTAATCGTTGAAAGCAATTTCAAGCCCGAGATCGACAGCGAGCGGTTTACTGCGATAGTAAAAGAATTCGGCGCCGAGTGCGTGCAGGTGCTCTGCGAGGCGAGCGGCGACGTACTGTTCGAGCGCTGGAATAAGCGGATCGAAAGAGGCGAGCGGCATGAGGGCCACGTAGAAGCGATAAGCCTAGATGATATTCGCCGTGACTTATCGCTTCCGTATGAACCCTTGCGGCTGCCGGGGTATCTTTTGCAAGTAGATACCACCGGCCCAGCAGATATCGCACTGCCAGATTTAGCGCTCTAGCAGCCCTTCTTTTTCAAAAGCGTTGATCATGCGGGTCATGCCGATGCCGCCGCCCACGCGCGGAAAGAACTCCAGCGCCAAAAACTCGTTCAGCTCGGCCTCGACCCGCTCCTTACCAAACAGCTCGAACAGCTTTTCGGCGTATTTGCCGTCACTGATCGTGTAAAAACTCTCGCGCATCTCCTCGACGTTCGAGCTGCGTTCGGCGCTGCCGATGGTTTCGTGCCCGTGCATGATCACGTCGATCTTGTGCGCGTGCGTATCGCCCTTTTTCTTCATGTTCCAAAAAGGGGAAGTGTAGGTGGGGAAGTCGGTGCAAAATACCACCGCGCCAAAGTCTTGCTGCATTTTGTTTTCATCTTCGTGCGACAGCTCTTCGGTTTTGTAAAATGCTTTTAGTTCGTCGTAGGTTTTGTACGTGTAGTCGCCGCCAAAGCCAAGGTAGTCGAGCATCTCGGCCTCGAACTTCTTCAGCTCTTCCACGCTTCCCTTCAGCTCAAACTCGAACATAGGGAAGATGAGCTTGTGGCGGCCGGGGACGGGGTTTGGCTCGTTGCGGTAACTGGTGCTGACACAAAAAACGCCGGGCAGATCCGGGTTTTTCAGCAGTTCGTATTCCAGCCACATTTGGCCGGTTTGCGGGAGTGGCCATACATCGCCCATGTAGTTGTAGGTGGCGACGGTAGCGGGGTCTTCGCAGGCGGCTAAGATACTCAGGCGGTCCTGGGTGTGTACCTCGACAAAGCCTTTCTCCAGACAAAACTGGCGCATTTTGTTTGCTACCGTACTAAAGGCGCGAATGTCCTCTACTCCCCTGTAATTGTTGATCATGCTTCCCTCCTTGGGTTAGTGTTTTGCTGCATAAAAAAACAACCCGGCAAGGGTTGTTTAAAGAAAATAGGCGCCCGCAGGATTTTCATGTCCGTGGTCGCCTATCGTTATGCATTAGCAGGTAGTATAGCACAAGCATTTATGGGTTTCAATGGCTGGTGATGTTACTATAGGCCGTTGGGTGGAACCGATGGTGTTTGTGAGCTTGTTTGGTTTTGAATTCGATGACAGCGTGTCTTACTGCGTAGCTAAATTGCGAAGCGTCTCTCCTAGAAAAAAGCATGGACCGGAGTTCGTCGGTTTCACGTTCATCGATGGAAATGGTAGATGAGCTAGTTTTTGAGAGAGATTCTTTCTTAGCGATCCAATGTAGTGGCGTAAGGTCGTATTTTTCAAAGATGTTTGTAGCTTCTCGTGCAATATCGCCCAGTCTATTCATGACGTAGTCAGTTTCGAACACAACATAGTATTTATCCTGGATGATGCAGAGATAAAAGATATCTTCGGGGTTTTCACCTCGCTCCATCTCGATAGAGTAAAAAGTAAAGCGCGATACGTTACTCGTATCGATGTACTGATTGAGGATTGAGAGTGCTGAATCGAACATAGCTACTAGTATAAATTACAAATGAACTGCGAGCCAGTTTTTGATAACCCAGACATAGCTCAGGTCTGGGGTGAGACTAATCCCTGTCGACGACCGGATCCGTCTCACCTGGGCGGCGCTTATAGACCAGCCTGCCGTTTCGGATGACGGCATGCCCATGCTGGATGTCGTTGATGTCGATCTCTCCCTTGGCGTTGACGCCGTAGAAGAACTCGGTTTTGCCGGACAGGTGTCGCT
>DASTSD010000110.1:0-4068 GCA_035760845.1 Saccharimonadales bacterium (SeqCode)
AGCTGCGATTTTGGAGCCCGTTATAAATCGCTAAATACTCTCGCGTTCTCTGGTTTAACGCGCTACAATATTTTGTAACACCTAAAACTTGGTAATTGAGGGGAGTCCTTGTAGATATGGCGATGAATGTTTTGCTTAAAAAGTTGCTGGGCGATCCGCAAGCGCGGACTATCAAGCGTTTGCGCAAGCGAGTCAGTGAGGTTAATGAGCTAGCCGACAAGTATAAAAAAATGTCGGACTCGCAGCTTAAGCAGCAGACCGCGGCGCTAAAAAAACGCCTCCAAAAGGAAACGCTCGATAAGATTTTGCCCGACGCTTTCGCGGTTATGCGCGAGGCGGCGACCCGCACAATCGGCCAGCGGCACTTTGATGTGCAGCTGATCGGCGGTATGGTCCTGCACGAAGGCAATGTTGCCGAGATGAAGACTGGTGAAGGTAAGACCTTGGTGGCCACGCTGCCGGTGTACCTGAACGCGCTGACGGGCAAGGGCGCCCACGTGGTAACCGTCAACGAATACCTGGCGCAGCGCGACGCCGGTTGGATGGGTCAGATTTACACGTTCTTGGGATTGACCGTAGGCGTCATCATCGCCGACCATTCATTTATATATGACCCCGAATACACCAACACTGAGCACGAAGACGAGCGCTTCCGCCACCTTAAGCCGGCCAGCCGCCAAGACGCTTACAATGCCGATATCACCTACGGCACCAACAACGAATTTGGCTTTGACTACCTGCGCGACAACATGGTTCGTGAGGTCGATCAGCTGCGCCAGCGCGACCTGCACTACGCTATCGTCGACGAGGCCGACTCGATCTTGATCGACGAAGCCCGCACCCCGCTCATTATCTCGGCGCCAAGCGTTACCAGCGGCACGGCCTATTCGCAATTTGCCAAAGTGGCCCGCCAGCTCGAGAAAGAGAAGCACTACGAGGTCGATGAGAAGCGCAAAACCGTGGTGCTGACCGACGAGGGTGTCGACAAAGTCGAGAAAGTCTTGGGTATCAAAGGCCTGTACGCCACCGAAAACATCCGCACCATTTACCACCTAGAGCAGGCGATGCGTGCCGAGGCGCTCTTTAAGCGTGACAAAGATTACGTGGTCACTAACGAAGGTGAAATCGTCATTGTCGACGAGTTTACCGGCCGTTTGCTAAAGGGTCGCCGCTACAACGAGGGCTTGCACCAGGCCATCGAGGCCAAAGAAAGCGTCGAGGTCCAGCAGGAGAGCATGACGCTCGCCACCATCTCGTTCCAAAACTACTTCCGTTTGTACGAAAAATTGGCGGGTATGACCGGTACTGCCATGACCGAGGCGGAGGAGTTCCACCAAATTTACAAACTCGACGTTGTCGAAGTCCCGTCGAACCGCAAGATCGTCCGCGAGGACCGGTCCGACCGCATTTACAGAAACGAGGACGGTAAGTTCCGGGCCATCGTAAACGAGGTGAAACAACTGCACGAGAAGGGCCAGCCGGTCTTGCTCGGTACGGTTTCGATCGAAAAGAACGAAAAGTTGGGCCGCATGCTCACCAAAGCCGGTGTCCCGCATGAGGTCTTGAACGCCAAAAACAACGAAAAAGAGGCGGCAATCGTCGCCCGTGCCGGCCAAAAGGGCGCCGTTACGTTGGCAACCAACATCGCCGGACGCGGTACTGACATTGTGCTAACCGACGAAACCAAAGCGTTGGGCGGCCTGTTCGTGATCGGTACCGAGCGCCACGAATCGCGCCGTATCGACAACCAGCTGCGCGGCCGTTCCGGCCGTCAGGGTGACCCCGGTACCACGCAGTTCTTTGTGAGTACCGAGGATGACCTTATGCGCATCTTTGGCGGCGAACGTATCGCCGGCCTCATGAACCGCCTAAAAGTAGACGACGAAACTCCCATCGAGAATCGCATGATCTCTCGCGCCCTCGAAGGCGCCCAAAAGAAGGTAGAAGGTTTCCACTTTGACACCCGTAAGCACGTCGTCCAGTACGACGACGTCATGAACCGTCACCGCAAGGCCGTCTACGCCATGCGCAAAGAGATTTTAAAGAGTGACGACATCAGTAAACGAATAAAAATTTTCGTCGAGGACGAGGCAAAAATGCTCGCCAACTCGCCGGAGCTGATGACTGAACAGTTCGAGAGCATGGTGCGCGAAGTCTTCCCGCTGGACGAGAAGGCTCTGGACCGCCTATTCGACACGCCGGCCGACAAGTTCGGCGAAGCGCTCATCAAAGAAGCGCACGAGCTGTACGAAGCCCGCGAAACCGGCTTTACACCAGAGATTATGCGAAGAGTCGAGCGCGACATCTACCTGCAAATCCTGGACAACCTTTGGATGCAGCATCTCGAAAACATGGACCACCTGAAAGAGGGTATCCACTGGATGAGCGTCGGCCAGCGCGATCCGTTGGTAGAGTACCGCCGCCAGGCTCAGCGTCTCTTTGACAGCATGCAGGCCGAGCTGCGCCACGACGTTATTCGGACCGTCTTCCACGCCGAGCCGGTCGCACTCAGCCAGCTAGAGCAGCCAACCGAAACCGAGCTGACCCGCGCCGCTCGCGGTTCGATTAGCAATGCCGACAAGATTGTCGAAACCGGCGACGATTTTGAGGCCGCCGACTTTGACGCCGCCCGCGAAGGCGCCAATCTGCCAGTTAAAAAACACGCTACTGTCCGCAAAAAGGCCCGCAAGGCGGAGCGCAAGCGCAAAGCACAAGCCCGAAAGCGCAAATAGGACAGGAGCGGATAGAACATGAAACATGTCGTAACCGAAGTAAAACTCAAAAACGGCGCCAAGGGACTCTTGATTCATATCCCTGACGCGAGCGTTATGAGCTTCGAATTTAACTTCCGTGCCGGCGAGTACCTGGTCGCCCCGGAAAAGTGGGAAACCCCGCACCTTATGGAGCACATGCTGCTCGGCGCCAACGAGCGCTACCCAAAGAGCCGTTTGTTCCAGGCCGAGATCGAAAAGAACGGTGCCTACAGCAACGCCAGCACCAGCGTGTACGAAATCAGCTACGAGGCCGAGTGCGCCGATTTTGAGTGGGACCGTATCTTGGAATTGATGCTCTTGGCCATCACTAAGCCGCTGTTTTTGGCCGACGAATTTGACGCCGAAGCGGGCAATGTGCGCGAGGAGCTAACCGCCCGCAGCAACAACCACTTCCGCCACCTCAGCCTCGAGCTGCGCAAGCAGTACGGCTTTAAGGCCAAAACTGACGAAGAGCGCCTCAAGCTGATGGAAAACGTCACCGTCGGCGACGTGCGCGACCACTACGAGAGCACGCACACGACTCGCAACTTGCGCTTTATTGTTGCCGGTAATTTGACTCCCAAGCGCCACGATGCAGTTGTCGAGGCTCTCGAAACCATCGAGCTAATCCACGGTTCGTCTCGGTTGGAGCTGCCGAGTGAGCGGCCAAAACAGCAGTCTACTCCGGTGTACATCCATAACAAATCGGTCAAAAACCTCTATTTTTACATCGACAGTTTTATGATGCGCCGCATGACCGAGCCCGAGACCGACGCCCTAAACTTAGTAAACACCATGCTTACCGAAACCTTGTATTCCAAGATACTAGGCACCGCCCGCGAGCGCGGCCTGGTGTACGGCATGAGCAGCGGTTTTGGCCAAACCAGGCTTTCTAGCAACTGGTGGTTTGGCGCGCAGGTATCGCAGCGCAACGCGCCGGCACTGTTTGAAATTATCGTTGACGAGTTGATGAACGTTTTTCGGGGCGAAATCGCTACCGAAGACATCGAGGCCGCCAAAGCGTACGCATTGGGCCGATTCCAGCGCAGCGCCCAAACCGTCGCCGGCGTTGCCGGCGGGTACAGCGGCCGCTATTACTTTGACGAAGTTATCGATGATTACTACAAAGTGCCACACCGCATCAAAGCCATTACCAAGTCAGACATTGTCGAAATCGCCAGTGCGCTCTTTGCCGACAACATCTGGGGCCTCGGCATTCTCAGCAACTGTGACAAAACATTCGCCAACGACCTCTACAAACAGCTCGCCCCGCTATGGGCGAAAGACGCAAAAGAGTAGCTTCTTAGTGCCGGAC
>DASTSD010000111.1:0-2214 GCA_035760845.1 Saccharimonadales bacterium (SeqCode)
GATATCGCGGAGGCCGAGAAAATGCTGCGCAGTCATGCCCTAAGCGGAGGCAACGATGTCGTTTCCGGCGTGGCTCTCGTCTGCCTTGACGAGTCGGTCGAGTTGACGGGAAGTGACGTGACGACAGTCCGTTTTAAGCCGTACGACCCTGCGCTGGTTAAAAAATATGCGGCAACCAAAGACCCGTTGGACAAAGCGGGCGGGTATGGTATCCAAAGTGGTGCGGGTGAACTTATCGGACATATCGAAGGGCGATACGATACAGTAGTCGGTTTTCCGACTCGCGTTGTCTCCGACTTGTTGCAGAGGGTAGGGATTACTTCCCGTCCGGTTGAACTAACTCTTCCGGTCCGACAGAAGCGGCGCTGATCATCTCGGTCGTTTTATCGCGACTTCCCGCGCCAGTTCGGCAAAGCGGTCTTCGATGACAGTGGGCGTGAATTCGCCGTACTTGTTTGTGATAGCCTTTTCGATCAAGAAGTCGGCGATGGCTGGATTTTTAGGCAGGAGCGAGCCGTGCAAATAGCTGGCAAGGACGTTACGGTAACGGGCACCCTCGGTGTCGTCCTGGCCGTTGTTACCGGCGCCTTTTATGACCATTCCGAGCGGCTGCACGCCGTGGCCAAGGAATGTCTGGCCGCTGTGGTTTTCGTAGCCGATGATCTCGCCGAATTCGTGGCTTTTGGTAGCTATATTGCCAATCAGGCGCTCGGGGCCGGCGTGTGTTTCGATATCGAGCAGGCCGATACCCTCGATGATATGGCCGTCCTGGGTTTTGAAGAATTTGCCGAACAGCTGGTACAGGCCGCAAATCATCAGCATCGGCATGTCGGCATCTGCGAGCTCGTGCAGCTTGCCGCCGATACGTAGCAGGTCTTGCTGGATTTTGTCTTGGCCGGAGTCTTGGCCGCCGCCACCAACGATGAGGTCGACATCTTCAGGGAACGCATCGCCGGGGTTGTATTCGATCAGCCGCGGCGTATAGCCATGCCACTCAAGCCGCCGTTTGATGACAAGCACATTGCCCCAGTCGCCGTAAATGTTCATGTCGCGCGGATAGAGCTGCAGAACAGTAATGGTTTTTTCGTTCATGAAATATTCTCCACTTCGGTGATTTTGCCGAGTTCGCGGCGCAGTGCCAGCATTGCCGTGTAAGTACAGAAAATCCGTTTCGGCCGGCTGCCGGAAGTGGTCAGGAAATGCTGGAGGCCGAGCGCGAGGTCAGGTTCGACGTGCGAAAGCTCTACCTCGTCGTATTGCAGGCGCAGCGCCATGTCGTAGGCACGCACGCCGCTCACCTCGAGCACGCCTTGGTCGCGCAGGCTGTCGAACTCAACGTCCCACAACCATGACATGTCGCGTCCGTCGGCGTAGTTGTCGTTGATAGCAATCATGGTGTCGACGCCCTTGGGATCGAACGATGCCAGGCTGAGGCGAAAGCCGCTGGGGTTTTTGACCAATACGAGCTCGAGCGGCTGCCCGCCGATAGTGAGTGTTTCGCCGCGGCCGAATGCTGGGGTGACTTTGCTGAGCGCCTCGATAAGCTTGGCCTCGTCGAGGGCATCCTTTTTGACGATTGTCCGTACGAGTGCAAGCGCTGCTGCCGCGTTATAGATATTGTAAACGCCCGACAGTTGGAGCGTGGTAGAAATAGCATGGTCGCCAAACTGGAATTCTGCCGAGCCGTCGGTGATTTTAGACAGGATGACATCGGCCTTAAGGCCCGAAGTTTTTTTATTCGCTGCCTGCGAGCGCATGTCGTCGTCGTTTGGAAAGAGTTTTGCCGTGGCGGGCGAGAGGCCGAAGTAGGCTGCTTTTTGTTCCTGAAGCAGCGCAGCGATAGCGGCGACGCGCGGGTCCTCGCGGTTTAAAACGACGGTATCTTCCGTAGCAAGGGCGATCCGGGCGAGCAGCTTGGCGGTGGTGTCAATCTCACCAAAACGGTCCAGTTGGTCGCGCATGACGTTAAGCAGTAGGCTGTAACGCGGCGGGACGGCCTTTATAAAGTGTACGGCATGCGCCTCGTCGAGCTCGAGCACGGCGATATCTGCTGCTAGGTTGCCCTTGTTGTCAACCTCGCCAAGTAGGGCTGCAGCGACGCCGCGGGTGAAGTTACTGCCCGTGCGGTTGGTAAATACGCGCAGCCCTTGGCTTTCGAGCAGCTCGACGACCATTTTAGTAGTGGTGGTCTTGCCATTGGTGCCGCTGACGACC
>DASTSD010000112.1:0-2636 GCA_035760845.1 Saccharimonadales bacterium (SeqCode)
GCTGCGGCCCGTGCCAGCGCCAGTAGCAAAAAGCTTCCGCTCTACGAGTACTTCTCGCAGCTCGCTGGCGAACAAGACAGCCTGCGCCTGCCCGTCCCGATGATGAATATCATTAACGGTGGCAAGCACGCAGCTGGCTCGACCGACATCCAGGAATTCATGATCATGCCTGTCGGCGCGCCGACGTTTAGCGCGGCAATCCAAATGGGCGCCGAGATTTTTCACGCGCTTGCCAAGGTACTAAAGGAAAAGGGCTACGGCACGACCGTCGGCGACGAAGGCGGCTATGCTCCGCACGTAAAGAGCGGTAATGCCGAGGCGCTTGAGCTTATTAGCCTTGCCGTTGAAAAAGCCGGCTACGCGCTTGGCGATGACGTCGTGCTGGCGCTGGACGTCGCGGCGAGCGAGCTCTACCAAGACGGTAAATACAACCTTGCTACCGAAGGCCGCAGCCTTACGAGCAGCGAGATGGTCGACTGGCTGGTCGAACTATCCAGCAAGTATCCTATCGCCTCGATCGAGGACGGCCTAGCCGAAGATGACTGGGAGGGCTGGGAAAAGCTGACCGCGCGTGTCGGCGAAGGCCTGCAGATTGTCGGTGACGACCTGCTGGTCACGAACGTCAGCTTCCTGAAGCGCGGTATCGAGGAAAAGGCTGCCAACGCCATTCTTATCAAGCTGAACCAAATCGGCACGCTGAGCGAGACGATCGACGCCGTCAAAATGGCGCACGACGCCGGTTGGAAAGCGGTTATTTCGCACCGCTCCGGCGAGACTGAGGACACGACGATTGCCCACCTCGTTGTCGGCCTTGCGACCGGCCAAATCAAGACCGGCTCGATGAGCCGTACCGACCGCGTAGCCAAATACAACGAGCTGCTCCGTATCGAGGAAGAACTGGGCGAAAAAGCCGCCTACCCTGGCCGCAGCGCGCTGGAGGCAAACTAATGGCCTACCTCGTACTCGTTCGTCACGGTCAGTCCGAATGGAACGTGCTTGGGCAGTGGACGGGTCTGACCGACGTGCAGCTGACCGGCGAAGGCCGCGAAGAAGCACGTAAGGCCGCCCGTACGCTTGAGGATATTGATATTCACCGTGCCTACACCTCTCAGCTGACACGTGCCAAGCACACGCTCGACGAAATCGTCGGACATCTTGGCAAAGACGACCTCCATCGCACCGAGCACGAAGAGCTGAACGAACGCGACTACGGCGAGCTGACCGGCAAGAACAAATGGCAGGTCAAAGAAGAGCACGGCGAGGAGAAGTTCAACCTCTGGCGCCGCAGCTGGGACCACCCGGTACCTGGCGGCGAAACGCTAAAAGACGTCTCGCAGCGGGTGCTTCCTTTTTATGAAAAGCACATCCTTGAAGATTTGAAGAGCGGCAAGAACGTCATCGTAGCGGCGCACGGCAATTCGCTGCGCGCTCTCATTAAGTACTTGGACGACGTTGCCGATGACCAAGCGCACGCCGTCGAGATCATGACCGGCGAAGTGCTGGTGTACGAGATCGACGATAGTGGCAAGCTGCTCAAAAAAGAAATCCGCGTCACCAACGACAAAAAAGTCTAGCTTCGCCCTCTTTTGGCCCTTAAAACAAGCTTGACAGCGCCGCCTGCTTTCGCGGATGATAGAAGCAACATATAAGCACGAGGGGTTTAGATGCCAGAGGACGAGATACCGAAGATTAAAGGGATGGAGGAGGATACGGGAGCGAACAGGCCGGTGGCGCCAGTTCCCGAGGAACCCTCGAAACATCACAAAAAACTCGCTTTCGTGCTGACAGCGCTCTTTGTCGTGCTTGCCGTGGCTGCGGGCATCCAGGCCTACAACCGCTACCGCACCAACAAGCCGGTTGAAAAGCCAGCGGTCAAAGTCGGTGTCCTGATGGCGTTTACCGGCGGCTCGAGCAATATGGGGTATGGCACGATGAAAGGCATCCAGCTGGCTAAAAAGCAACTCGGTGCCGATAACGTCGAGCTGGTCCAGGCTGACTCGCAGTGCAATCCCAAGGTTGCTAAAACGGCTATGCAGAGCCTAATCGACCAAGGAGTCGTCGCGGTGATTGGTGACGGCTGCTCGAGTGCCTCCCTCGCCGCCCTCATGGTCGCGAACAGTAATAAAATACCAATGGTCAGCCCGTCAGCATCTTCGACGACGCTGTCGATTGCCAACGATTATTTCTTCCGCGTGATACCCTCGGACAACTACCAGGCGGCGTACATCGCCCAGGCTATTCGCAAGCAAGGTATTACGCGCGTGGCGGTATTTTACACCAACGAGCCATATGGATCGGCTATGAACAAGAGCTTCCAGGAACAGTTCAAGACCCTTGGCGGTAGTGTGGTGGCAACAGCTTACGCCGAGCCGGACGATATTAACCTTGCGACCGAAATGCAAAAGCTAGGGGCGGCGAACCCGCAGGCGGTGTTTATTGCGCCGAATTCCCTTGTGACGGGCACGGCGGCTATCCAAATTGCCCGCGACCAGGGCATTGTCGCGCCGCTCTTTGGTGGTGACATTTTGTACGACAAGACCCTTCTTACTAATGCCCCCGTGGCTAGCGGCGGCCTGACGCTCACCACTTTCGCAACTGGTGACGCCTCGTTCAAGCGCATGCTGCTTAACGAATAC
>DASTSD010000113.1:0-9868 GCA_035760845.1 Saccharimonadales bacterium (SeqCode)
TTCGCGACCATCGCCGGCCACATGGGCGACGGCAACTTCCACGTGATCCCGCTCATGAAGATCGAGGATCCAAAAGAGCGCGCCAAGTTCGAGCCTGCCATGAAAGAGGTGAACGAATTAGTGATTTCATACGGTGGTTCGGTTTCGGGCGAGCACGGCGACGGCCTCATTCGCGGCCCGTGGCTGGCGCAAATGTACAGCCCGAGCGTGCTTGGCTACATGAAAGAAATCAAGCAGTTGTATGACCCGCAGAACATTTTTAACCCGCACAAAAAGACCGACGCCACTTGGGACTTCAGCTTCAACCACATCCGTCAGCACTTTTAGCTGACGGTCAGGTAGTAAATGCCGCTGTTCACGTTGGCGGTAGCCGGCGTGAACGAGGCGGGAAAATCTGATTGATTGGTGAGGTACACGGAAGGGTGATAGCCCTTAATCACCGGAATATCCCGAACGGCACTCACGCCAGCGATGCGAGGCCCTGTGCTTAGATGCGAAAGGAAAGCGATGTAGTAAGGTCCCGCGTCGAGCGTTCGTGGGCCACCGGTTAAGGCTGCCGAAAACCAAAAGTTGCCGGGCGTAGCAAGCGTACTGCTGACGTCAGGGGTCTTGTCTATCAGCGTACCGTCCGGCGTGTAGAGCGCCATGCCACTGTAGCCGGTAGGCGTGATACCTTCGTTGGTCATCCAGGCGCCGAGCTCGCTAATGCTGACGCGTGGAATATGAATGAGTATGAACACGCAGGTGCCAGGTGACAATTGGAAGCTGCTGCCCGTTTGCTCTACCTGTAGTGTTTGTGCTACGAGTCCAACTGAGGCGGCAACCGGGTCAATTACCGCATCGAAATCGGCAGTGACTGTCACGTTGACCCTATTGTTAACGGGGTCATCGGTGACGGAGAGGGTGGTATTATCGCCCGTGACGAAGTTGATTTCCGGTCGCTCGCCAACGCTCGTGCCATCCTTTTTAATCCGCAGCCGCTGCACGGTGGTGTCGTCGGCGATCGCTTCGGCTTTTACCGTGCCGTCGCTATTATGCGAGACCTCGAGAAAATCATTGAGGATTTCACCCCATGTATTATCGTCGGATCCGGGTACGGGAAGTCGTGACATAATTTTGCTTATACTTTTCTTAAGTACCAGTATATAGATACGAGCACCACCTTAGCAAGAGACAAAAATAGCGCTAGCACTCTAGACATTCAAGTGCTAATTTTGGTATCATAAAACGAGATGAGTAAACGTGATTACTATGAAGTCTTGGGTGTGTCCAAAAGCGCCAGCGCCGACGAAATCAAAAAGGCGTTTCGCAGGGCTGCCATAAAATACCACCCCGACAAAGAGGGTGGTGATGAGGCTAAGTTCAAGGAAATCAACGAAGCCTACGAGGTACTAAAAGACCAGCAAAAGCGTCAACGCTACGACCAGTTCGGCCATGCGGGCGTCGGTGGTGATGGCGGAGCAGGAGCTGGTGGTAATCCGTTCGAAGGATTCGGCGGTTTTGGCGGCCAGAACGTCAACTTCGACTTTGGCGATGGCGGGCTTGGCGATATCTTTGGCCAGTTCTTTGGTGGCGCGCGCGGCGGCGATACTGGGCCTCGCCGTGGCCGCGACGTCGAAACGACGGTTACCCTCACCTTTGAACAAGCGGTCTTTGGTGTCGACGAAGAGCTGACGCTCGACATGGACGACGAGTGCGAACACTGTCACGGGACGACGGTCGAGCCAGGCCACAGCATGAAAACCTGCCCTACCTGTAAGGGTGCGGGCCAGCAAACCCGTGTCATGAACACTATTTTCGGCCAGATCCAGCAAGCCGTTACGTGTGAAACCTGTAAGGGAAGCGGTAAAGTTCCTGAAAAAATCTGTAGCGTTTGTCGTGGTAAGGGTACGCAGCGCCGCAAGCAAAAGCTGACGCTCAAAGTACCGGCTGGCATCGACGACGGCGCGACGATCCGCCTAAAAGAGCGCGGCGAAGCCATAGGCGGCGGTCCGCGCGGCGACCTGTACGTGCACATCCGCGTAAGAGCGCACAAAAAGTTCACGCGCGAAGGTGATATTATCCTTAGTGAAGAGCACGTTTCTATGGTCGATGCCGCACTTGGCACTGAGATCGACGTCGAGACCGTTGACGGTACGATCCGTATGAAAGTCCCTGCGGGGACCCAGAGCGGCACCGATTTCAAACTGACAGGACACGGTGTGCCCCACCTGCGTGGCAGCAGCCGCGGCGCACATATCGTCAGTATTATCGTAGACACGCCAACCAAGCTGACAAAAAAGCAAAAAGACCTTCTCGAGCAGTTTTCGGGCGCTAAGAAACGCGGTATTTTCTAGTACAAGCAACGTTCTTATTGCTGGTACAATAGGGATATGAGCTTGGTCATCCGACGCGCGACGGCCGATGACATTGACGGGATGTACCGCCTTTCCTGTGACGTACATCAAACCGCCTACGTCCACCTCATTCCTGCCGACCAACGAAACAGGTTCCTTAAAGCGTTTACTTATTTGTCTGGGTCTCGAGAGCGAAGAATAGCTCGGTATAGGCAGGATATCGATGATCCGAGGGGATACGCATGGGTTGCCGA
The DNA here is from genome assembly GCA_035760845.1 of Saccharimonadales bacterium (SeqCode). Taxonomy (GTDB): domain Bacteria; phylum Patescibacteriota; class Saccharimonadia; order Saccharimonadales; family Saccharimonadaceae; genus CAMLKC01. The sequence goes on from DASTSD010000113.1 coordinate 2,591, forward strand.
GTATAACGGATCTTTGGTAGGGTTCGCCCGCGGCTGCTGGCAAGATGAGCAAACGATCCAGGGGCACGGTCTTTTCGTGGATCCACCGCATCAGGGCCGCGGTATTGGCGAGGCGCTGTTCCAACGCGTGCTCGCGCAAACAAAAAAAGGAGACACGGTACGACTGCTCGTCATCGAAAATAACGAGCGCGCGAAGAGTCTCTACCGCAAGCATGGTTTTGAGACTAACGGACTAGCCGACGAGGCTTTTTACGGCGCAAAGATGATCATCATGACGAAGCACATAGGTTGATATTTATTAATAAATATGTTAAAATAAATAATAATGGAAACAACAACTTCACCCGAAACAAAACGCCCCCTAACTGCTCGCTACGAAGCCCTGTTGGAGCTTGAGCCAAAGCTGATAACGGCGTACGTACCCAAAAACGCTCCCGAACAAAAAGCGGCATTTTTGCGTGGTGAAATCCGCAATCCCGACCACGAGTACGACAGGTTGGATGCGATTGACTTTGCCCGGCGTCATGACGAGCTCGAGCGAGCTGGCGAGCAGCTCCTCTCTACGCCAGGGCTGAACCCTAAGTTCACCGGCGTCTACGAGTCGTTCATCGACGGCTACAAAAAGAAGACGCAACTTTTGGAATTGGCTCATGCCTACAATCATGCATCGGGCGATGAGAAGGTGGGGCTTCGCGAAGAATACATGCGGCTTAATATCGAGCAGTACGGCGCGCCCGACGAGACGACCTACCAGTCGCTTTTGCAGGAAAAACTGGCAGCAATTGCCGGTAAGCAGCTGACAGGCCAAGCGGCCGCGCTACGTGATGAGCTGTTTGCCATGACCGATTACCAGCCAGGCAGCGAAATTCCCGAAAGGTTCAGGCCCTCGGCCGAGACCATGGAATGGATGGGCGAGGTCGTGGACGGCCTTTATGGCAACATGCTGGCTCATGTTCCGGATGGCAAAACGTCGTTCGACGCCCAAGAAACGAAAGAAATTTTCGATACTATTATTGCCGAGGAATTCGGCGAAGCTGCCGCAGGGTGGCGAGTGGATGTCGAGGACGCGAAAGCTATCAACGTCAAGTCGACCGAAAAACGCATCGTCATTCCTGCCGACCGTACGGATATAGGTGCCGAAGCCCTAAAGGGCCTTGTCGTCCACGAAATCGGCGTGCATATGTTCCGGGCGATTACTGGTAGTGAAACGGATCTTGAGCCGCTTGCCAATGGATTGAATGGGTACTACGACGCCGAGGAAGGCTTGGGTGTGGTCATGGAGCAGGCACGAAAAGGCGTGTTCCGGGAAGCGGGCATCGACCACTATATTACTGCTGGACTTGCGTACTTTGGCCAAAAAGATTTTCGCGATACCTACGAGGCAAAGTGGCGCCTGGGGCTGCTCGAAAAGCTGGGTGACGGCCAGGAAATTGCCGAGGCCGACCGTGCCAAGGCCCAGAGCACTGCCTATAGCGGTACCATGCGCATGTTCCGCGGGACCGACGAGCTACCTTGGTTCAAGGACCTTGCCTACTACAACGGCGCGGTCATGACCTGGCGGCATCTCGAGGAGATTCGTGGTGACGACCTGCGATTTACCTTTGTCCTGCTCGGCAAGAACGATCCTTCGTCAAAAGCGCATGAGCGCATCGTTTACGAAACCTCCTCAAACTAGAAAGGTCCCTTCCTATGAGCATCCGAGACGACCCCTTCGCTACATTTAAATTGCTTCGAAAAGCGCTGGAAATGCGTGGTTTTTCTATGGAAGTCCTCCAGGACAAGCCGATGATCGTCTCGTATCATGACGGGGCAGGCCACCGATGGACGACCCGTGCCGAGAAAATCGCCTATCCGCTTAACAGCGATGATGTTCGCGCGCTTTCGATCAACAAAGATCGTGCCTACGAATTCGCCGAGGCCCACAACTTTCCTGTGCCGTATTCACGCATGGTATCGGCCGACGAGGCGTTGCTTGAAGAAGAAGCAGAAGAACTATTCGGACGCTTCGAACGGCTTATCGTAAAACCCGTCGACGCGTCGCTGGGGCGTGGCCTTACGCTTGATATCAGTTCGTATGATGCGTTAGAGGCGGCTATCGAGGCTGCGCGTGAGGTATCGCCAAAGGTCCTTGTCCAGCAGCAGGTCGAAGGCGAAGAGATACGTTTCATAACTATTGGCGGCAAAGTGCGCGCGGCACTGCTTCGGCAGACACCTCGCGTAATTGGCGACGGCGTGTCGTCGATTGCCGAACTTATCGCCAGGGAGAACGACGCTCGCCGGCAGCTCCGTTCGGAGTATGTCGCCTACCCTCAGCTCAACGAGGCATTGGTAGGCAAATACATGGTCAGCGGCCGCGTGCCGCAAGAAGGTGAGGTGGTCGAACTGAACCGCTCGACCATGATTCGTGGTGGCGCGTCTATTTATAACGTGCTGCCCGAAGTGCATGAAAGTTACGTAAAAGAGGTCGAGGCGCTTGTCGCGAAAACCGGTGCGGGCTTTATTGTGGCGGATGTTTTTTGCCAGGATTACACGTTGCCAGCAGCCCAAGCGAACTACCAATTCATAGAATTTAACACGGCACCGGTACTTAAATTATGCTATGCTTGTCGCGACGGGCGAAACTACGATATCGTCTCGCCCTTGGCAGATGCTATCGTCGCCCATCTAACAGAGGTCAAGGATTGACTTATCTGTCTAAATATGATTAAATAGAAACACATTATGACCCATCAACCAACGACATTCGGCTGTATTGAACAAGTATCCATGCCACAATTTGGCATTATTGATTGCGTGGCAAAAATCGATACCGGAGCATATTCGGGCGCGATGCACTGCGATTACATACGGGAACATACGCGTGAATCCGATGGGAGACGGGTGCTGCGTTTTGTGCCCTCGACCAACAAATCCCATACCCAAGAGGTGACGGATTACGAGGTAACACAAGTACGCAGCTCTACAGGACATCTTGTACAACGATATCTTATCAGTACGGAAATACAGGTCAAGGGCGTAACCTATCCTATCACGATCGGCCTTTCCGACCGCAGGAAAATGCAACGCGAAGTCCTTATTGGCCGACGTTTCCTGCGTGAACATGGAATCTTAGTCGACGTACGAATTAATCAACAATATGACACAGATGGCGGAGAAAACTAATGAAAATCGCAATCCTCTCGAACGGTCCCGGCAATTACACAACCAAGCGCCTCAAAGAAGTCGCCAAGAGTCGCGGCCACGAAGTAGAAGTTATTAAATACGGTGAATGTTACGTATCGATCGAAAAGGATCACCCGGTCATTCGCTACCGTGGAAAGTCGCTCGACTCGTTCGACGCGGTCATTCCACGCATTGCCCAAAGCTACACTAAATACGGCACGGCTATCGTGCGTCAATTCGAATCCCAGGGAGCATACACGACGGCGAGCTCTATCGCCATTAACCGTTCTCGCGACAAACTGCGCGCGTATCAGGTACTGGCAAAAGCCGGCGTGGCGATTCCTAAGACGGTATTCGCCCGCGAAACCGCTAACTTTGACGATGTCGTTGACCTAGCCGGTGGCACGCCGCTTATTATCAAGGTGGCCCGCGGCACTCACGGCAACGGCGTGGTGCTAGCCGAGACGCCAAAGGCGGCAAAGGCAGTAATGCAGGCTTTTTACGTCGAAGGCGTGAACTTTTTAGTGCAGGAATTCGTCAAAGAATCTGCCGGTACCGACATTCGTGCGCTTGTGGTTGGCAGCCGGGTAATCGCCAGCGTTATGCGTCAGAGCCTTGACGATGATTTCCGTAGCAACACCCACCAGGGCGGTATTGGCAAAGTGGTCAAGTTGACCGAAGAAGAAGAAAAGACGGCCATCAAAGCGGCTAGGGCGATGGGGCTTCCTATCTGCGGCGTCGATATGATGCGCAGCAGTCGCGGGCCACTCGTGCTCGAAGTGAACTCGTCGGCAAGCATCAAAACGCCAGAGCTCATCACCAAGCGCGACGTCGCGACCAAGATCATCGAATACATCGAGATGAACGCCAAACGCCGCAACAAAAAAGACAAAATCGGCGCCTAGGGTGACGCTTGCCGGCTCTGGTATAATAGAGCCTATGGTAATACAAGGTACAGGGCAATGAGCCTTCGGAAAGACGCGTTGTCATGGGGGTTGATCGCTCTTGTACTGCTTCTTGTTGCTGCGGCGGCCGTGTATGTTTTGTGGCCGCAGCTGCAACCACACACCGACCTGCACCTTGGTGACGGCGTGTTTACGGCGCGCGTAGCCAAAACCCAAGAAGAGCGTGCAAAGGCCCTGACGGACACGCATAGCCTTGGCAACGAGCAGGCCATGATATTGGTGTATGACACCGATGGCAAATGGCCAATCAGCATGAAGGGAATGAAATACCCGATTGATATCGTGTGGCTCGACAAGGATAAAAAGGTGGTGTATATCGTCAAGAACGCCACGCCCGAAAGCTACCCGTACGAGGTGTTTACGCCTAAAGAAGACGCCCGTTACGTCGTAGAAGTCGTTGCCGGCACGACCGGCAAAAAGTCGGTGACTATCAACGGCAAGGCAACGTTCGACGAAAATAACGTCAAGGGGTGGCAGCTGTGAGTTTTTTGATTATTTTTTTGCTGCTGATCGGGCTGCTTTTTGCGACGGCGTTTTTTACCAAACGGCGCTTTGGCGTGCTTGGTTTGGCTCTTGCCGCCGGGGCGATGCTCAGCACATTGTGGGTGGGTGACCTGACGCCCATTATCGCCAAGGCGGGTATCGAAATCATCAAACCGCCGCTTGGCAGCTTGGTGGCGGCGGGGCTTATTTTGAGCCCGGCACTGGTGCTGCTGTTTAGCGGTCCGACGTACAAAACGATGCGCCAGCGGATCGTTGGTGCGACGGCGTTTGCTATTCTTGCCACATCGCTGCTGCTTGAACCGCTTGGTTCGGCGCTGGTGATTGAGGGCGTTGGCAAAACGGTCTATGATTTTTTCGTGCAGTACCACACCAGCATCATCACGGCGGCATTAGTCCTAGCGGTTCTCGACCTCTTGGTGACCAAGACCCCGCGCCATCACAAAGAGCACTAAACATTGACAAATACCCCTTTAAAATGGTATCTTTTTAAAGTTAGCTTGGCTAACGTTTTAATAGTTCGGGTCCATAGCTCAGCTGGTTAGAGCACCTGCCTTTTAAGCAGGGTGTCGTGGGTTCAAGCCCCACTGGACCCTCCATAGAAAAGAGTTCACTGTCATGGTGGACTTTTTTCTATGGCAGTATTAACTTGACGTGGGTAACAAAAATTGTTAACATCTTAATATTAAGAAGTTAACAATATGGAAAAATCACCAGTATACATACTACACAAACTCGTCTTTGCCCTCGACAGGGCGGCGGACGAGCTGCTCCAGGAAAAGTTCGGTATTTCGCATAACCGGGCCGTGGTTCTTGTTGCCATTCTCGATCATCAGGACATGACCCAACACCAGATAGCGCTCAAGCTAGGGCGTACTGATGCAGCTGTGAGCTCGCTAATGGCGGAACTCATTAAAGACGGCTACGTGGCTGTTCGCGTCAGCGAGCATCACAAGCGTAAAAATGTTGTTACCCTTACTCCCGCTGGCGAAGCACTGGCGTGGGAGGCAGCCGGGTTCTTGAACGATAAGTTCAGTGTGCTGGCGAGCGCGGCCGGCGTTGATGCCGCGGATTACACCAAACAAACCGAGCGCTTGTTTAGCGTACTCATGAAGAAAGGTTCTTAGGCAATGACAAGTCCGATTGGCGGCATGTTTATCAGGCCATTTAAGCAGCGGGAGAACGCTAAAAAGTTGGCTATCGTTTCACCGCGGGGTATTCGTGAAGAGGGCTATATCTCGATCGGAGGTATGAAGCAGTGGGTGACGATTCGCGGCCAAGATAGGGGTAATCCAGTGCTCCTGCTGGTTCATGGCGGACCAGGCTCGCCATATACGCCGTTTAATTCATGGCTCAGTGAATGGGAGAAACGGTTTACCGTCGTGCAGTGGGACCAGCGCGGCAGCGGAAAGACGTTCATAAAAAATAACAAAGACACCTCGGTGGTACTGACGTTTGACCGATTGGCTAGTGACGGCATTGAAGTGACTACTCATGTCCTAAAGCAGCTTGGCAAAAAGAAGCTGCTCTTGGTCGCCAGTTCGGCGGGGAGTTACGCTGGGCTTATGATGGCAAAGCGCCGCCCTGACCTGTTTACGGCATATGTCGGAACGGACCAAAACAGCCCTGGCGGCTGGGAACTTTCGTATGAGCTCACGCTTCATGCCGCCCAGGGGGCCAACGATAAAAAAGGGTTGCAGGTGATTGCGAGTATTCCAAATAACCCAATGTCGTGGACAAGCAAGCAGCATTTAGCATTAAACAAAGTCGCGATAAAAAACACGAAGAACGTGCCTAACATGATCTATGATCTTATGCTCCCGGCCCTGTTGTTCTCGCCTGATTATAAAATGAGAGATATCGACACGATCGACAAGGGGATGCAATATGTATCGGGCCAGCTGTTCGAATCGATGAAGAACTTTGACTTTGAGGCGCTTGGCTATGATTTTAAGACGCCATTTTTTGTGCTGCAAGGTGCCGAAGATATCATCACTCCCGTGGCCACGGCCAAGGCATATGTTGATCGCATTGCTGCGCCCCAGAAAGGCTTTGCGACTATTGGCGGGGCAGGCCATATTGCCGCGTTTTGTAACCCCGGTGAGTTTTTGCAGCGCTTGCTGCGTATTCAGGACAGCCTGAAAAACGACGAGTGAGTTATCTCACAGCCATATCTTAACGTTGCGAGTACTATGGCCTTACAACACCAAGTAAGGGACGAGGAGGTTGAGATGAAACCAATAACCAGCAAAGCTCACACAATCATAGGACTTGTCGTAGGAGTGGCGCTGCTACTTGCGCCAATGCTCTTTGGGTTCGCGGAGCATGGCGGCGCGAGCGTAGCCGTTCCAATGTACGTGGGAATATTTATTTTACTCAGCGAGCTGACCACGACCAGCCCGATAAGACCTATCAAAATCATACCTATGAGGACGCACATTATTATTGATGTGCTAACCGGGCTTTTTCTGCTGCTCTCGCCATGGCTGTTTGGCTTTGCCGACCTGCCAGTGAACGCATGGCTTCCGCACGTTGTCGTGGGTATCTTGACTGCTGGTTACGCGCTAATGACGCGCACATCGGACGCTGAGCCTACCGTAGGCAGTAGTATTTAGTACGGGTATTTGCGATATGAAAGTGTAGGAGTGTC
>DASTSD010000114.1:0-2895 GCA_035760845.1 Saccharimonadales bacterium (SeqCode)
GCCAGCGGTTGGTTACATTTGTTCGAGGTGAGGTTACCCGTAAAGTCATTACAGGTGTTGATCGTGCCGCTGGCGACAAGCCAGGCGTCTATTTGGCGGACGTTGCCGTGGATATTGATATTGTTCGCGATGATGACTACCTGAGGAATGTCGCGCACGCTGTTTAGGGTCGCGTCGGCGTAGCTGATATTGTCGGTAATCGTTACCGTACCCGTGGCGAGAATAACGACCGAACGCCCAGCCGGGATATCACTCTTGGTGATCGTTAAACTCCCCGCCGTACGGACGACAGGAGTACTGCCGGTCGCAAACGTCAGGCCCGAAAGGTCCACGCTGCCCCCACCTACTGGCTGTTTGCCTGGAAGCGCCGCGAAATAGCTCGCGATCGTAGGCAGCGGCCGGAACGCCGCAGGCGTCGCGTAATTACCGTAGGACGCCGCGCCCGTGTCGTCGACGTTAGCGAACGTCAGCTTGCTCCAGGCAGTTTGGGCATTGTTGGTCTGGCCGTTCAGCCCGGCAGCCGATGCAAACCGGGTGTTCACACCCACCGAGAACGCGCCGTACTCAACCCAGCTGCCAAACACCTTCGTGCCACCGTCACTCTTGACGCTCGTACTCGTTTCTATCTTGCCGCGAACCGCCAAGTCACCGCCCCATATTTGCACTTTCGGCTTCTTGCCTACCGTCGTACAGACAGGCTTGGAGTGCATCCAGCGACTGTCGCTGTTAGAGTGCGGCTGGACCGATAGTGCAAAACACACTCTCGTCCCCACGGGCAAATCACCGATATCTATATTGGTCGCCGTCGGTTTAAGATTTGGTGATGGCGCACCGAGATTAAAGACCCCCGCGCCTTTCTTCACATTTTTACAGGTAGAATTGCCATCCTGGAAATAATTACCCGTTGCAGAGCCGCCGCCCGCCTGGCACGGCGCGTTGGCGTTGGCGCCCGCATTGTTCTCGTGCGGCGCCTGCTTGCCGGGGTTAACATTGATTTGGGTGATTTCCCACTTGGTCGAAGGGCTGTTCACATCACCCACGTTATCAACACCGGTCACGACATTCATCTTGCTGTTCGCCTCTACCTGTGTCGGCGAAATCGTATCGACATGCGGCGTCAGCTCGTATTTTTGTGCCGGCGGCAAGCCGTCTGGGTAGCCTACGGGGTTGGCGCAGCGGCGGAGAATCTGGTACACGACATTATTGTTGTAGTCACGAATCGTAATGCCGGTCTCGTTCTTGTAGTTCTCGTAGTAAGCATCGTCGTCGTGCTTGCCGTCGTTAGCAAACCCTTCATCTGTTCCCTGCCAGTAGCTGTTGATCGCCACGCTCACGTTGGCGCTCCAGTTGATCTTGCCCGCTTGGTCCAACCCGCGCAGACGATCACGGAGATCGAGCCACTCGGCGTTGCTGATCGACTTGCCCGTACCCGGCGCGGTCTTGCCCATCATGGTGTTGTAAATAAACGACGCACCAGTATGCCTTTGGTTATTGGAGCTGTTGTAAGCCGCGCGGAGCAAGTTGTACAGTGAGTCGGCGCTCCTAATCGTCGCTGCAGGCAGCGCCTGGTTGTTACTGATGACCGGCAGCACGAATGTACCACCGTGGTCGACAGCGTTCGTGAAGTACCCGCGGTAACACGAACGGCCGAGCACGGTACCGCCGTAACACGCCGCATCGGACATGCGGTAATATACGGTGCTAAATATCGTCGCCGACACCAGCGCAAGAATAATCCAATACGCCATGCGGACACTACGAAGCGTCGCTAGGATCTCTCTGGTCATAGCGTACCCCCCATTTCCTTGATCATATCTTCGTAGTACGTCTTGTCTTCGTCGGCAAACGGATCGGTCTTATCAAGCCGCTCGATAGCTTTCTTGTAATACTCAATCGCAAGCGTATTGTTACCCTGCTGCCGGGCAATCTGGCCTACCAGCGCCGCGCTGTCCGAAGATTTGCGCAGGTCGTACGCTTTCTGTGCGGCGTCAAGCGCCTCGGCGAGCATATTATTGTTCAAAAGGAGCGTCGCCTTGCGTGAATAAAATATATAGAGATCTTCGTTGTCGGAGGTGCTGGCAATAGCTTCGTCGAGCTGCTTCACGCCACCCTCGACATTACCTTCGTAGGCTGCCTTATCGGCGGCGTCGGCCGTCTTTTCAGACTGTTTTTTCTGGAACGGCACCACGCTGCCACCGTTCGTGCCTCCGTTGTCACCGTTATTCGAACTCGATTTGTTCTGTTGCTGGCTCAAGATGATAGCCGCTGCGATGCTCGCCCCAATCACGATAACGACGATAACGCCAAGGATGATAATACGTCGTTTTTGAATCATATCGCGAAAGGGCCCTTTGGTTATATTCTTACCAGTATAGTAGCATAAGGATTATGGCGTGCTCAAGCACCAAACCGCCTCTCTTCTGAAATACTCTATAAACTGTTAAAATAAGGCGTATGAGCCTATCTATCGGAATCGTCGGGCTGCCAAACGTTGGCAAGTCCACCTTATTCAACACCCTGACCGACAATGACATCTTGGCGGCAAACTACCCTTTTGCCACCATTGAGCCCAACACTGGCATCGTCGCCGTTCCCGATGAGCGCCTCGATAAGCTGGCCGACCTCTATCACGCCCAAAAAATCATCCCGGCTACCGTTACTTTCGTCGATATTGCCGGCCTGGTCGCCGGTGCTTCCAAGGGCGAAGGCCTGGGCAACAAGTTTTTGGCGAATATTCGAAGTAGCGACGCCATCCTCCACCTGGTGCGCGCGTTCGAGAACAACGATATTGTTCACGTTTCGGACCGCGTCCACCCAAAGAGCGATATCGACGTGATCAACACCGAGCTGATCCTGGCTGATATCGAGACTATCGACCGCGCCCTGCCAAAGCTC
>DASTSD010000115.1:0-7168 GCA_035760845.1 Saccharimonadales bacterium (SeqCode)
ATCGTCATTAGATTCACCTCAGCCGCCGCGTGCTCCCCAAGGCAAACCGCGCCGTAAGTGGCTTTTGCCCGTTATTATCGCGGCAGTTCTTGTGGTGCTTGGCGGTAGCGGTGCGCTGGCATATAAGTTCTGGTACCAAAACCCCAAGAAAGTCATTAGCGATGGCTTCATGCATGCTATCGAAGCCAAAAGCATAAGTTACAAAGTGACGGCGGAACGAAAAGACACCTCGATGGCCGTCAAGGTGGTGCTCTCTGGTATCTCCCGGGACGGTGCAAACAGCGTTGACGCGAATGTCGAGGTCATGTCTGATGGCAAAACGCACGCCTTCAAGGGGAGTGCGGTTATCGATAAAAAGAGCAATATTTATATTAAGGTAGCAAATGTCGACACGTTGTTAGCTGAATTTACCGCCACCATGCCGGCTTCCGTTCGCCAAGAAGTCGATGCTTTTATCAAGAAGATCAACGACCAGTGGATCGTAATCAGTAACGACAAGCTCAAGTCGTTTAGCGAATCGTATGCCAAGTCGCAGGAATGCCTGCAGAAGGTCTCGGATACTATTCAGAAAGATCAGTCCTATTCAAACGAACTTGTCGATCTGTACAAAAAACACCCATTCTTCAAAATAACCAAGGAGCTTGGCAGCAAAGACGGCAGCCTGGGGTACGAAGTGCAGGGTGACAAGGTTGAGGGCAAAGCGTTCGGCGAGGGACTTAAAAATACCAAGACGTACAAGCTAATGCACGACTGCGACAGCAGCTTTAAGATTGATACGAATAACCAAGATAGTAGCGATGAAGATTCGACCGCTCAAATTTGGGTAAGCCGCTGGTCGCACGAGATAACCAAGATCACGGCGAACGAAAAGGGCGATGACAACAGTACGACGACGGTTGGTGTCGAGCCGATCTTTAATAAGGCGCCCGAGGTAAAGACTCCGGCGAACGCGAAAAGTGTCGAAGATCTCATGAATGATCTCCAGACACTGCAAATGAACATCATGGAGGCTAGCTTGCAGGAAAGCCAGGCCGCCAACGGCAGCCTCTTCTCTTAGCCCGGCGCATAAGGAGTGTAACGGGGGAGAAAATTTGCTATACTGTAGCTCATGAAGCGCTATAACCCGACCGAAATCGAACAGAAATGGCAAGAAAAGTGGGAAAAGGACGGTACGTACACTGTAGACCTCCTCGACCACTCGCGCCCTAAATATCTCGGTTTCAGCATGCTCCCGGGCATCACGGGTGCTGGTATTCACATCGGTCACGGCCGTACGTACCAGTTTAGCGATATTAAGGTACGCGCCAAGCGCCAGCAGGGATTCAATGCGTATCATCCTATCGGTTGGGACTCTTTTGGCCTGCCCGTTGAAAACTACGCCATTAAGGTAGGTAAAAAACCGCGCGACGCGCACGACGACGCCAAGGTCAACTTCAAGCGCCAGCTAAAACGCCTGGGCTACAGCTACGACTGGAGCAAAGAAATCAGCACCGCCGACCCCTCATATTACAAGTGGACGCAGTGGATTTTTAACCAGCTTTACAAAAACGGCCTAGCGTACCAAAAAGAAAGCCCACAGTGGTGGTGCGAAACCGACCAGACCGTGCTTGCCAACGAACAGGTAGAGGGCGGCAAATGTTGGCGCTGCGGTAATCCGGTCGTCAAAAAGAACCTCAAGCAGTGGTTTTTCAAGATTACCGAGTACGCCGACGAGATCCTGGAAGCAACCGACGAGCTGAACTGGACAGAATCGGTCAAGGTCATGCAAAAAAACTGGATCGGCCGTTCGCAAGGCGCCGAGGTTGAGTTTAAGGTAGATGGCCGCGACGATATCGTGACCGTCTTTACGACCCGTCCGGACACGCTGTTCGGTGCGACCGTTTTGGTACTCGCCCCGGAACACAAGCTGGCAAGCGGGCTGGCGACGAGTGAGACCAAAGAAGCCGTCGAGGCCTACCGTGAGGAGGCCGCTCGCAAGTCCGAGATCGAGCGTATGAACGACACCCGCGAAAAAACAGGCGTCTTTACTGGTAGCTATGCTATCAACCCGGTCAACGGCGAAAAAATTCCTATTTGGCTGGCCGATTACGTGCTGGCTGGGTACGGCACCGGCGCTATCATGGCGGTCCCGGCGCACGACGACCGCGACTTTGCTTTTGCCGATAAGTTCGGTATTCCTGTAAAAGATGTCATTGCCCAGGACTTCGGCGAAGAATTGCCAGAACCAAAAGAGGTCGAAGGCGTCGTGGTGATTGCCTACGATCCACGGACCAAGCAGTTCATGGGGCTCACTAACGAGCGGAACGAAAAGGGCTGGCTGGTATCTGGCGGCCACGAAGAAGGCGAGACGTTCGAGCAAACCGCTTACCGCGAACTGCGCGAAGAAGCCGGCTTCGTTGATGTCGAAGCGATGATTCCGCTTGGCGCGCCGGTCTACTCGTACTACTACAACAGCAACAAAAAAAGCAACCGCCGCTCGAAGGGGTATAACTTCCTGGCGATCGTTGACAGCACGATGCAGGGCGAACAGGCGCTTGAGGCGCACGAAAAGTTCGTACCATACTGGACGAGCGCCGAGGGTCTGCTGGAGCGCACCAACCCGGACGGCGGGGCTGGCCACTGGCGTGAAGGTATCGAACGCGCTATCGAGGCGGCAAAAGCATACGACAAGGGCGAAAACTACCGCGGCCAGCTATTTACTGGCGAAGGTATTCTGATCAACTCCGGCGCGTTTGACGGCATGCGGACCGAAGAAGCACGCGAAGAGATCGTCGCTTGGCTAGAGCAGCAGGGTGTTGGTAAAAGCACCGTCACCTACAAAATGCGCGACTGGCTGATCAGCCGCCAACGCTACTGGGGCGCACCGATTCCTATCGTGCACTGTGAAAAAGACGGCGCCGTCGCCGTGCCGGACGATCAGCTGCCGGTTATCTTGCCAGACGTCGACGACTTCAAACCAAAGGGCGGCGCGACATCCGTACTGGCCGAGGTTGAAGATTGGGTCAACACTACTTGTCCTACCTGTGGCGGCCCGGCAAAGCGCGAGACCGACACCATGGACGGCTACGCTTGCAGCAGCTGGTACTTCCTGCGCTATATCGACCCGTTCAACGACGACAAAGCCTGGGATCCCGAGGCCGAAGCATACTGGGGCCCGGTCGACTTTTATAACGGTGCGGACCACGCCGTGGCACACCTGCTGTACTCGCGTTTTTGGCAGCGCTTCTTCTACAAGCAAGGCTGGGTCGCTAACCCCGAGCCGTTCAAACGCATGATGTATAACGCCTACGTGCTGGCCTCGGACGGTCAAAAGATGAGCAAGAGCAAGGGCAACGTGGTTGATCCTATGGAAGTCATGGACAGCGGCTACGGTGCCGACAGCCTGCGCCTGTACGAAATGTTCGCGGCTCCGTACGACCAAGAAATCATCTGGGACCCGAACGGCGTTCCCGGCATGTACCGGTTCTTGAGCCGTGTGTGGACGCTGGCGCAGGACTACCTGGCAGCAAGCGAGGGCGAAACCGATGCCTCGCAAAAAGCCGAGATCCTCGCGCTCTCCCACCGGACGGTCAAAAAAGTCACCGAAGACATCGAAAACGAAAAATTCAATACTGCCATCTCGAGCATGATGGAAGCCGTGAACGCTTACTACAAACTAAAGAGCGCACGTCCTATCGTAAGATCCGCTGAGTGGAAGTTTGCTATCGAGAGCTTGCTGCAGGTACTGGCACCGTTCGCACCGCACCTGACCGAGGAACTCTGGTCGCAGATGGGCTATGAAACGACAATCCACGTTGACACATGGCCAAAGTGGGATAACGCCTACCTCGTGCAAGACGAGGTGACGGTAGTCGTCCAGATAAACGGCAAGCTCCGCGCCAAACTGACGGTCGCCAAAACGATCGGCGAAGATGAGGTGAAGCAGCTTGCCCTGCAAGACGAAAACGTACAAAAATACCTGGAAGGCAAAGAGCCAAAGAAAGTCATCTACGTTCCGGGCCGCCTGGTCAGTATCGTCCTCTAGTAAATCGCTATTCGAAACGCTACTATACCCGCTTGAGAAATTATAGTAAGTCGGGTATAATATCTTTAAGTTTTATTACACCAAAGCCGATAAGGAGATCTTTTCATGGCACAACCAAAGAAGCAAAGCAGCCCTCGCAAGACCGGCCTGCGCCGCAGCCACCTACTACTTAAACTCGCCCGCCGCGTTAACGGCAAGTCACCTGTCAAGGTAGCTACCACCAAGCGCGAAACTGGCAAGGTCAAAAAGGCCGAAACCAAAACCGCTCCTGCAAAAAAGACCGCCAAGAAATAACCAGCTGCTACCAAGTAGCATCCTCGTTAGTACCTAAACCTACCAAAAGAAAGAACCAAACGACATGGCCTCAAACCGTCACCTAGGACGCATCGTTGCATTACAAAGCCTTTACGAGTACGAATTTCGTACCGGGTCAGGTGATACCACTGTTAATATCGATGAAATCCTTGGACGGAACCTGGAGCGATACGAATCGGCGATCGAGGACAAGGCGTTTGTTACCGACCTCGTCAAAGGCGTCATCAAAGATCAGGACGAGCTCGATGCAAAAATCCAACCTATTGCCCCCGACTGGCCAATCGAGCAAATCGCTCGCGTTGACCGGGCTATTCTCCGTGTCGGCCTGTACGAGCTACTAAAGCTATCCGACATCGTCCCACCAAAAGTTGCGATCAACGAAGCCGTAGAGCTCGCCAAGGCATTTGGTTCTGATAACTCAAGCAAGTTCGTGAACGGGGTGCTTGGCACCGCTTACCGCACGCTTGTCGAAGGGAAGTCAGATAGTGCAGAATCCAAAGTTTGAGCGATTTAAAAAATACTTCAAAAAACCTGGCGGCTCGATCCAGGAGATTGTCCGCGAGCCAACCGCCGGCGGCATCGTTTTTCGCCGCAACAAAGACAAAGAGGTCGAGATCCTGCTGATCCAGGACGCCAAAGACCGCTGGACGATCCCGAAAGGCCATATCGAGGAAGGCGAAACTGCCCAGCAGACTGCCAAGCGCGAGATCGGCGAAGAAGCGGGTCTCAAGAACACCGATGTCCTGGGCTGGCTCGGGAAAATCCATTTCCGTTACCGCCGCGTCGACCGCCTGGTACTTATGACCACGCAAATCTACCTCGTACGCGCCAAGGGTGACACCGACGCCATCAAGAAAGAGGAGTGGATGAACGGTATCAAATGGTTCAAGTTCCATGACGCGCTCGAGGTGATAGAATACGAAGACATAGGCAAGCTGATGCTGCTCGCCATGAAGAAGATCCGACAGGAGAACCTATAATGAGTGGAATGCAAACCGCACCTTACCAAGAATTCGCCCGCGAAAAGCTGGGATTCGAATACAAAAACATCGACTATCTCGTAACTGCCCTGACGCACCGCAGCTACGTGAACGAGCACAAGAAGAGTGTTTCCGAGCACAACGAACGGTTGGAGTTCCTCGGTGATGCTGTTCTCGAGCTGGTAGTGACCGACTATCTTTTCCGTAACTTTCCCGACCCGGAAGGTACGCTGACTTCTTGGCGTGCAGCGCTGGTCCGTACCGAAAGTATCGGCGAGGCTGGTGACGCGCTGGGCTACGAGCCACTGCTGCGCATGAGCCGCGGCGAAAAGAACGGCAGCCGCCGCGCCCGCCAACAAATCCTGGCTAACGCCTTCGAGGCGGTTATCGGCTCGATTTACCTCGAGCGCGGTTATGCCGACGCCGAAGTGTTTATCTCTAAGCACATCCTTTCCAAACTCGACGGTATCCTTAAGAGCGGCAGCTGGCGCGATCCCAAGTCGCACCTGCAAGAGGTATCGCAGCGTATCGACAACCAAACTCCGCAGTACCGCGTGCTGGAAGAAGTTGGCCCTGACCACGACAAGACATTCACGCTCGGAGTGTTCGTCGGTGACAAGCTGATGGGGCAAGGCGTGGGGCCAAGCAAGCAGCAGGCCCAGCAGCAAGCCGCCCGCGCTGCGATCGAAAACTACAGTCAGCGCACCAAAACAGATTGACTAAGAGAGCAAAACAGTGTAAACTTGGTCAAGAACTAATAAAAAGTCTGTGAAGAGAAAGTAAAGGAAGTTTTAATTTATGCTCGCAATTCGTTTGCAACGTCTCGGCCGTAAGGGTTACCCAGTCTACCGCCTTGCCGTCCAAGAAGCACAGCGTCACCCGTCTAGCGGCCGCGTTGTTGCCTACGTAGGTAACTACAACCCACACACCAAAGAGGCTAACGTACAAGTTGAGGAAGCTCAGAAGTACCTGAACAACGGCGCCCAGCCAACACCTCGCGTTGCTAAGCTCCTTGAAGAAGCTGGCGTCAAGCTGCCTAAGTGGGTCAAGAAGGCTGACAGCACCAAGCAAAAAGCTATCAAGAACGCTGAAAAGCTTCGCAAGAACCAGCCAAAAGAAGAGCCAGCCGAAGAAGCTGCCGAAGCAGAAACCGAAGAGTAAATTTTCACATTCGATTTATGAATTACCCGCTTGCACTGGCGGGTAATTTTCGTGTTACAATGGGGTGAATAGGTAATATCAGTTCGGTAGAGGACCGAAATAAATACGGAGGGGCAGATATATGTCGACTATAGACCAGCAATTTGTAGAGTACGTCGTGAAATCACTTGTCAGTAATCCTGATGATGTTGTCGTTGAACGGCTCATTGACGAAAAGGGAGTGCTACTCACCTTGACGGTGCACCCAGACGACCTGGGCCGCGTTATTGGCAAGCGGGGCGTTACGGCCCAGAGCCTGCGCACGTTACTGCGCGCACTTGGCACCAAGAACGATGCTCGCTACAATCTCAAAATCGTCAACAACGACGATGAGCGTGAAAATTACGAAGCAACCGCACCTATGCCAGAGGAGGCTGTGAAAAACTTAACAGATGAGGATGTGGATAACGAATCCACCCTGGCAAAAAACACACGAAAAGAGCTTGCAGAACTCGACGATCTCGATATATAATCATAAACAGTTCAACGACACTTGAACTGCGAGAAAGCTCTATGCGAGCAACAAAACATATTTGTTGAGAGCCTTGTATGTGTCACGATAACCCACCTGTAATATGGTGGGTTTCGTGATTGTTGGTGGCGTTAGGCTAAAAAGTAGAAGAGCAGCGCAGCTGCTATGACGCCAAGA
>DASTSD010000116.1:0-3251 GCA_035760845.1 Saccharimonadales bacterium (SeqCode)
GCAGTCCTTCATCTGGAGGAGCTTGGACAGTGCCTGGGTGGCCGCTCCACCTTCGACCGCGCCGTAGCGCGTGAGGATGTTGGCCAGCATGGTCACGCCGAACTCCGCCTGGTACAGCGACTCGGCGAAGCCGTTGTACTCCGTGGAGACGGTCTTGCTCTCGCCCTTGCCCAGGTCGTATTCCAGCCGGAGCTGGTCGGCGGACATGAGCACGGTGCGCTCGCCGGTGCTGAACCGGCTGATTGCCTCCACGAGGTCGGGCTTGCCCTGCGGCTTCTCGGCCACGGCGATGCCCTTGTGGGCGACGAAGACGGGGTAGCGCCGCTTGTTGGCGACGCGTACCGTCGGCTTGCCATCCTTGAGACCGAGGCACCAGTGCAGAACCTCGGCGCCGGACCACTTGATCGAGTAGCCCTTGTCGCGCGCCTCCTGTTCGTTGTCGCACTTGGGCTGCTGGGCGTTGGCGAACGCGCCGTCCGTCAGGCCGTTCCACTGCTTCTGGAGCTCGGCCGTCGCGGCGTTCACCAGCTCGGTGAAGCTCCGCCACAGCGGGTCCCACCAGGACAGGTGAGCGGTGGTGAAGTAGGCGTACTCGCCGTCGACCTTGGAGGGCATGACGAGCTGCCAGTCACCGGCCTTGCCGGTCCGGTTGGTCGCGATCACGACGTCCCGAGGGTCATCGATCTTGCGGTCGAGCTTGAAGCGCAGCGTCACGGGTTCGGCCAGCGGTCCGTCCGGCGTGACGTGCACGACCGGGCTGAGCTGTTCGACCTTCTTGAAGGGCGGCTTCGTGACCGAGTTGTCGACGGCGGCGTGGAGGTCCTTGGGCGCGCCGTTGGAGACGCTGACGCCCGCGCCGATGTCGCGGTACTGGTTCTGGCTGACATCGGCGGCGGCCTTGGGCTGCGACTTGTCGTCGCGCGTGATCCAGTAGACCCCCGCGGCGATGAGCGCGAGAACCAGTAGTCCGATGAGGACTTTGCGCCCCCGGCGGGGCTTTCGTGTGCCTTGTGAGCGAGCCACGATCACACTCCTTGGTGTGGTTTCGGTGTCGATGAGTCGAGGTGCGGGCAACAAAAAGAGGACATGATCGTCCCCTCTGTTGCGTGGTATGATTTTATAATATTTCAGTGTTTATGTAAAGCATGACGAAATCACATGATTATAATTTTAGTGTTGACACTTCCCTCGTGTCGGAGTAACATTAAACCAAATGGTTGAATATACAGCACAACTTGATTCTATCTTCGCTTCCCTTGCCGACCCGACCCGGCGGGATATCTTAGCTCGCGTCGCCCGCGCCGAGCTCTCTATCAGCGAGCTGGTCGCCGACTACGACATGAGCTTTGCGGCCGTGGCCAAACACCTGAAAATCATGGAACACGCCAAGCTCATCGTAAAAAGAAAGGAGGGTAAAAAGCAGATGGTGTCAATCGCACCGGACGCTCTTATGAGCGCCGATCAATACTTAAAACAGTACCGTCAAATGTGGCAAAGCCGCTACGACAAGCTGGACAAACTAATACAATAAAGGAGAAACGAAATGTCCGATGTAAAAGTAACCAAAGATCTAGAAAACAAAAAACTCATCATTGAGTTTACGGCCAACGGCCCGGTCGAAAAGGTATGGCAGGCCTACGCTCAAAAAGACCTGTTTGAAAAATGGTGGGGCCCAGAAGGTTGGGAAACGACAGCTAAGGAATTCGACTTCGTACCGGGCGGCCGGGTGCACTACGGCATGAAGTGTGTCGACGAGAACCAAGGGGAATGGTTTGGCCAGACCTCATGGGGTGTCATGCAGATCGAGACGGTAGAGGACGGCAAGCGCTTCACGTACAAAGACTACTTCTCGGACGAAGCTGGCTCTCTGAACGAGGAAATGCCAGCCCTCAAGATAACAAACGAATTTATCGAGGAAGACGGCAAAACGAAGATCGTCAGCACCAGCCTTGCTGATTCCGCCGAGCAGATCGAACAGCTCATCCAGATGGGTATGGTTGAGGGCTTCTCGAGCCAGTTGAACAAACTCGACACGCTGCTGGGCTAGGTTTCTTGCCGCCTCGTAGCTATACTGGGGTACATGAAACCATTCGTAGATACCTTAGCTGTTGGCGGCAAAACCAACTCACTAGGCCGGTCGGCCGAGGTGCTTGAGGCCGTCCTTAGTGACCGCACCCGGCTGGCTGAGTTATATGACTGCCTATTCGCAGACGATGCCTGGGTCCGGATGCGCGCGGCGGACTGTCTTGAAAAAGTTTGCCGCCAGCATCCGGAATGGGTCGAGCCGTATGTCGACCGGATGTTTGACGAGCTTGCCTCCAGCACTCAGCCATCGATCCAATGGCACTTGGCGCAGGTCTTCGCGCAGGTGAAGCTGACGCCGGCTCAACGTAAAAAAGCGATCGAATGGCTAAAAAGCACGCTCGCTGTACCGACGGTTGACTGGATTGTCGCGGTGAACGCTATGAAAACGTTGCTGCAGTTTTGCCGCGAGGGTCTGGTTGCAAGTAGCGACATCGTGCCGCTTTTTGAGCTTCAGCAGCGGCACAAATCAAACACCGTGCGCAAAAAGTCAACGCAGTTTTTAAGTGAGCTAATTTAGGGCAGCGCGTAGTTCGTCGATCGCTTGCTTGTCCTTGACATGCAGGTGGCCTGAGTCGAGAAAGTGGTAGTATTTTCCCACTGGCACGCCAACGCGGCCTGCAATGTAATGCTGCAATGAAACGAACTCGAGGATGTTCATGAGTAGTTTTTTGTATACGTCCGAGGAGTGGGCATGTACGTGGAGCTCGAGTTTTCCATGCTTGATCCGCGCCCAGATGATTTGCGTGCAGGGTGATACTTTTTGGTTTTGGTCGAGATTTTTGTCCCACATAGAAATCTGTGCCTCGCCAGCCGGACGTTCAGGATCGAGCTTACTGATAAGGAATTCAATTTGGGAGTTGGGCTCATCAAATGCACGGTGGTAGTAAAGCTTGGTCCAGTCGTGGACGACTTTGTCTTCGTCTTCGCCCGTGTAAATATAGCGGTTGATGATATTGAGGTCGGCCTGCCGCATCGGAAAATGCGGTTCGGCCGGCTCAATGACGGGGCTATTGATTTCTATCAACACCACCTCGTCGCGGAAGTACTTATCGTTGCCGGTTCCATCTCCGTTGTCGTAAAGTGCTTTAAAGGTTTTACGCCAAGCGTCGTTCGGTGTGGTGGCGGATATAGTAGACATATCTTGGATTATACCAGATAGCAGCGGC
>DASTSD010000117.1:0-2578 GCA_035760845.1 Saccharimonadales bacterium (SeqCode)
TGGCCTTTGTGAGCCTGGCCATCGTAACGGCGCCCGCCGTACGGGCGGACACGACCGATTCGACGGTGTACGGCAGCGGCAATTACGGCAGCTGCGATTTTGGCTCGTGCACGATTACCCTGACGAGCGGCGGCTCGACGACGCTCAATGTCGCCCCAACTCCATCGGGCGCCTGCACGGTCCAGAGCGATACGGCGTCAGTACTGACTGATAGTACCAGCGGCTATAGCCTGACAATGACGACCAGTACGACCAATAATGCCATGACAAGCGGCAGCGGCAGCATTATGGCATCGTCTGGCACGGCCGGTTCGCCGGTGACACTCGCAGCTAACACCTGGGGATATCGGGTAGATGGTCTTGCCGGGTTTGGCGTGGGACCGACCAGCGCACAAAACAACGGCAGCACGCCAAGCGTGACCTTCGCGGGCGTGCCACCAAGCAATTTGGCCGGAACGCAAGTGGCTTTCTCGAACGGCCCAGCCAATCCGGCAGTAAATACGACCGTATGGTATGGGCTTTGTGCCGACTCGAGCGTGCCGGCGGACACGTACAGCGTGACGGTCACGTACACCGCAGTAACAAACTGACGCCTCTTATGCGTTGACGAAGCGGCCTCCACCGGGGTATTATTAAACATAAGCACAGGGGGAGAAATGATCGATTTGGAGCAGCTTGCTGCGAGGGTTGCCAAGCGAGAGATCACCCGCAAAGAGTTTTTGATTCTTACGGGTGGAAGTTTTCTGGGAATGATCAGTGTTTTTCGTGTACTCCAAAATCTCAATACCCCCGATCTTGCAAAGAGTGACAAAGGCGTGTTCGGTGAAGGTGAATATGGCAACCCCGATCCTGTTGAAGTAGCAAAAGTTAAGGCCAAGGGCTTTGGCCAGGATATGTTCGGTTAAGAATGGCCCGATTACCAATCGTCGGCGGTGACGCCGGAAACTGGGGAACGATTCTTAACACCTATCTTCAGGTGTCTCATGCTGCCGATGGTACGCTAAATAGCGGCGTGGTCGGGGCGACCCAGGCGGATTTACCATCTCTTGCCGGCGGGCTGCTACTTCGCGGCACGTTCGCGTCGCGGCCAAGCGCCAGCAGTACGAACAACGGCCTTTACTACCTTGCAACCGATAACAACGGCGGTACGCTCTACCAGTCCAATGGCAGCTCTTGGGTGCAGGTGGCGGCTGGCGCGACGCACGGCGCGACCCACAGTACCGGTGGCCCGGACGCACTCAGTGGTAATATCGACGCGATTGCCCGGCTCGCTATCGCCAAAAGCGGCACGACGACCGGATCGCGCCGCAAAATTAACCTTATTCCGGGTACTAATATCAATATCACCACAGTCGACGACGCCGCCAACGAAAAGGTAGATGTCACCCTGGGAATCACTGGCAGCGTTGCGTTGGCGAACGGTGGTACCGGAGGTACCGATGCCGCGACCGCACGAACCAACCTTTCCGTGGCTCAGGCATCGGGCTTTTCTAAAATGACCGTCGGGACGACCGCACCGGCCAGCCCTTCGGTCGGTGACCTGTGGGTAGACACGAACTAGGAGACGTATGGCCGTAAGCTATGTTTCTTCCGCCTCAGCTGCAGCCGCAACCGTAGCGATGCCGACGCACCAGCTCGGTGACCTTATTATTGCGTTTGCTTACCGCGACGGTAACACGACCGCACCGTCACTGCCGGCGGGCTGGACAAATATTAATAACAGTGGGGCTAATACCAACTCGGCGCGCCTTGCGTATAAGTTCGCGCTGTCTAATGCCGAAACCACAGGCACGTGGACGAACGCCACGGGTATCGTTGTTCAGGTATATCGAGGGACTGGCGGCGTGGGCGCCAGCGCTGTCGGTGGCGCCTCGAGCGGGACGATCACGTACCCGGCGCTGACACTGCAAAATACGGACAACACCTCGTGGGTAGCCCGCTTCGCCGGCCACCGCACCGCCACCAACATGACAACCAACACGCCGGCGGGGTACACTCAGCGCACCGGTGTCGCGACGGAGGTAAAGGGTAGCGACACTAACGGAACGGTGGCAAGCAACCCAACGGCGGGTACTCAGGTTGTCAACGCTACGTCTGGTTATCGCGCCTACACGCTCGAAATAAAGGGTCCGGCACCTAAGCTCGAGAACTTCTACGACGACTTTAACGACAATAGCCTGAACGTTACTAAGTGGGCTCCATGGGTGGGCGGAACCCTTAACGAGGTGGGTCAGACCCTACAAATTCCATCCCCGACGGCGGCGACGTATCTTGGCATGGATTCTGTCTCCACATGGAGCCTGACAGAGTCGTACGTGGGGGTCGAGGTGGTGCATGCGCTCACTGGTCTCAGCGCGGCAACGACGTATATGCGCGTCCAGGCCGGTGAAAACAATGCCATGATTATTTCTACGGACGGCACGTCAATTTACGCCCGGAAACAAATAAACGGCACGTATACCACACTGGCATCAACCAACTACAGTCCTACGACCCACAGATGGTGGCGCTTTCGTGAGACGGGCGGTACGGTATACTACGAACTTTCGCCCGACGGGTTTACCTGGCTGTCCTTTAC
>DASTSD010000118.1:0-6403 GCA_035760845.1 Saccharimonadales bacterium (SeqCode)
TAACGTTCTCTAAGGGTTGGTTTGGGAATTTTGCGCTGAGCTCTTCGAGCGTCTGATTGTATGCTCCATCACCTAAGGACGAGGATTTGTCCTTAAACTGCGTCATGCGGCTCATCTCACCAAAACCGGTAAAGCAATCGAGAATCCACGTCAGTTCGCTGTGTGCTGGAATGTAGCTTTGGCGGTAAAGGTAGATGTTGTCGTTGTCAAGCGGCAGGCCGGCAGCGGCGAACAGGCGTGCGTTGTGCAGGATCTGCTGGTATAGCGTGCTGTGGTCGATCGGTGTCGTAAAACTGTGCAGATCAGGAATGAACATGTTGATCTGGAACTCTTCGGAGCGCTGCTTTACCATGTCGATCATCGGCAAGATCGCACCAAAATAGTTACCGATGGTCAGGTCGTTGTTGGCCCTGAGGCCAGTAAGAATCGTTTGCTTTGTCATATCTGTCTCCATTATACCCTACTTCGCCGCATGACCCCTGATGTAAATGACATATATTTTAAACTCCTACGGTTTGTTGTTGCTTGATTGCCACTAGCCGCTGGGCACCGTCTATTGCGGCCTCGAAGGGCATGACTGGGTCGGTGGGACTTTTGGCGCTGCTGGCTTCAGCAAAGACCCCAGCAGGCGCCTTGCCTGTCCGCTCGGCAATCTCTATCGTGTGCTCCATGCACGTAATCTGGCCCTCTACGGACTTACCGAAAGCTCCGTTCGGGTCATGCGCCTGCTCGCCGCCGTGTGCCCAGTCGACCAGCAGCCGGCCGTTGGTAAGCTCGTGTGCCTTAAGGTATTGTTCTTCCCATGCTTCGGGGCTGGTGGCGTTCAGACCGCCACGGAACAGTAGAATAGCTCGGGCACCCATGCCCTGGCGCAGTTCTTCGATACGCTCAACGTCGTCTACCGCCCGCAGTACGTCGCCGTCGAGGCCATTCTTTACCGCGATAGGTAGCGTCGTATCGTGCGTCGCAAGCGCGTACGTGAGTTCGGACTGCGTGTCGTTGCGGCCGCCTTTCCATGCAAGCGACGTCATGTCAGCGTAGCGGCTAAGGTGGCGTGGGTCGGTGCCTATCTCGACCGCTATATTTGCCGTAGCCCCCGAGCGCTCAGCCATTAATTTGTAGGCAAGCTCCGGATCGGTCGTTTCCAGGCCGTGCCAGTCGCGTTTGTTGGTGCGCGGTTTCCAGAATGGCATGCGGTAGAGTGCTTCGAGCCCGTCGTTTTCGTCGGTGACTTCGGCTAGCCTCGTCGCTTCGGCTCGAATAATAGTTTCGGCGCTCGTCATGGCGCAGGGGCCGATGACTGCCAGTAGCCCAGTGCCACCCATCGCTTCGGACACCCGCGTGCGGCGCTGCAGCAGTTGTTCGCGGTGCCCTGGCGGTAAGGGGTGGCGCTCGGCCAGTTCGTTTGTTATAGGGTAAGTTGGCGCTCGTTCGGCCATGATAATTCGTGTTCCTCTCGCTCTAGTGATATTTAAAAAACCGCCTGCTGGCGGTCTCTTCGATATCTTCTATGGAGTGTTAAAAAACACGGAACAAACCGCCAGAGTTACTGCCGGTAAACCAATATGCGCTGCTGTTGGCTCGAATGTTCATTATAGGTAAGTTATAGCACACTTATCTGGAAGTGGCTAGTGGATTTCATAACATGATCGAGGGGAGGGCGCCGGGTATGGCGCCACTCCCCTAACGGACGGAACACGTGAACTCCTCTCACAGCTCCCGGAGTGACCTGTTGGCCACATCGATGAGCTCGGTAGCACTGAACGTGCCGAGACGCTCCACCTGAGCACGCCGCTTTGCCTCCACGTAGAGGTCGTAGAGCGTTGCGGGCAGCTCGATGGTGGTGAGGTGAGTGTCGATGCAGAGATCCTGCACCGAGCTCGCGACGTCGCCGGCAGCCTGAGGCCTCGTTACCCCCTTGAACGAGTTACCCCAGTCAGTGATTGCCTGGTGAAGTGCAGTGGGTACGGTCGAGACAGTCATTTTGTCACGCCCCTTCATCGTGCCTTCCGAGCTTAGTTATAGCACCCTAATTTATTATGGTCAAAATATTACATAGTATGTGTGTAAAGAAACAAAAAACTCCTTCCGCAAAGAAGGAGCTCCTTGTAACGTCGGTATATTAACGCTTTGAGTACTGTTCGCGCTTACGAGCAGAACGAAGACCGTATTTCTTGCGCTCTTTTTCGCGTGGGTCGCGGCGAAGCAGTTCGGCTTTTTTCAGCGTTGAGCGCAGGTCGGTGTGACCCACGGTCAAAGCTTTGGCGATAGCAAGCTTGATAGCGTCTACCTGGCCGGCAAGACCACCTCCGCTAACGCGGACAGTGATGTCGAATTCCTTTTGCTTGCCAACGAGGGCGAGCGGGTCGGTAACTTCGGCAAGAAGCGTCTTGTTGTCAGACAGGTAGTCAGCTGCTGGCTTGTCGTTGATCGTCACGTTGCCTTTACCCTTGTACAGGCGGGCGCGAGCGGTTGCGCTCTTGCGGCGACCAAGGCCGTAGAAGTATGTACCTTCAGCCATAACTATTTAACCTCAACTTTCTCTGGAGTTTGTGCGGTGTGAGCGTGCTCACTGCCGGCAAATACCTTCAGGCGCTTCATGCGGGCGTCAGACAGCTTGTTTTTAGGAAGCATGCCCTTAACGGCGTTTTCGATGATGCGCTCTGGGAATTTCTCACGAACTTCAGCCAGGGTTGCGTCTTTGATACCACCAGGGAAACCTGTGTGGTGGTAGTATACCTTGCCAGTCTCTTTGTCGCCGGTAACGACCGTATCTTTGGCGTTGATGACGACAACGTAGTCACCACCATCGATGTGCGGCGTGTAGCTTGGCTTGTATTTACCCGTAAGGTAGGTTGCGATCTGGGTCGCGATGCGGCCGAGTGGCGCCTCTGAGGCGTCAATCAGGATCCAGCGGCGAGAAACCTCGCTTGGCTTTTGTGAGTAAGTTTTCGCGTTGACAGACATTACGCTTTTACCTCCTCTTTGGCAACAGGCTTAAGCTCGTCGACAAACGAAACGCTTGCCATCTGAGCACCGTCACCGACGCGCAGGCGGGTACGTACCACGCGGACGTGGCCACTGGTGCGGCCAGTCAGCTGAGGTGCGATTTCGTCGACCAGTTTGAAGGCTGCTTTTTGCGTAGAAAGCGCAGCGATCACCTGGCGGCGGTTCGCGAGGTCACCCTTCTTAGCTTTAGTAATAACTTTTTCAATGTAACGCACGAGCTCTTTGGCTTTTGGCAGCGTGGTCTCAATCTTGCCGTATTCGACAAGGCTGGTAGCTAAGCCTTTGAGCAGTGCGCGGCGCTGGTCGCGTTCGCGGCCAAACTTGCGCCCTTTGTAACCATGTCGATGCATTAGAGTTCAAGCTCCGCTAGTTTATCTTTAACTTCATCAAGTGCCTTAGAACCAAAGCCCTTAAGTTCGCGGAGATCCTGCTCACTCAGCGTGACGAGATCGTGGACGGTGCGGATATCGTTGTTGATAAGCGCGTTGGCCGTACGTGCGGTCAGGTTCAGTTCTTCAATTGGCGTGTTCAGCTCGTTAGCCTCATCTTCGTCAGCCTGTCCGAGTGCTGGAGCGGCTTCAACCGTGGTCGAGCCGGCAAGAGCGGTGTACTGGTTAACGAGGATGGCAGCAGCTTCTTCGAACGCTTCGCGTGGAGAAAGCGTACCGTCGGTCTCAACGATAAGGCGGAGCTTGTCGAGGTTGGTTTCTTGGCCAACACGAGTGCCGTCAACCTTGTAGCGTACGCGAAGCACTGGGCTGAAAACAGCGTCCAGGGCGATCATGTCGCTGTGCAGGCGCTTTTCGCTTGAGTCTTCGATGGTGCGGTAACCGCGGCCAGACTCAGCAACGATGTCCATGATGACGGTCTTTTTAGGATCGTCGATGGTAGCAATGATCTGCTCAGGGTTGATGACTTCGACGTCGGCAGTCGTCTTGATGTCGGCTGCGGTAATGACACCGGCACCCTTCTTTTCAAGGCGGAGTTCAACCGGCTCGTCGCTGTGGACTTTCAGGCGGACGTTCTTGAGGTTGAGCATAATGTCAACGACGTCTTCCTTCACGCCCTCAACGGTAGTGAACTCGTGGGTAGCGCCTTCGATACGGAATGCTACGATAGCACCGCCTTCAATGCTCGAAAGCAATACACGGCGCATACTGTTACCAAGCGTAAAGCCATAGTTGGCGTACAGAGGTTCGATAACGAATTCTGCCTCGTTTGCGCTTAGCTCGTTCACTGCAGCTAGTGCTGGGTTGTGAATTACTTTTGACATTTCTTTATCTCCTTACCCTTTTTAGCGTGAGTAGTACTCAACGATTAGCTGCTCATTGATGTCTGCTTCTGCTTCTTCGCGCTTTGGAAGTCCCGTTACTTCGATCTTCAGCTTCTTTACATCGCTTTTCAGCCATGAAAGTGGGCCCTGGATAGAGTTGTTAGCAACATCGTCGATTTGCGTAAAGTAACCGCTCTTGGCGCTCTTTGGACGGACGGTAATGACGTCGCCGGCCTTGAGGCGGATAGATGGAATGTCAACACGGCGGCCGTTGAGCTCGAAGTGGCCGTGGCTTACCAGCTGGCGGGCACCGCGGCGTGAGGTCGCAAAACCTGCACGGTAGACAGCGTTGTCCATGCGGAGCTCAAGAAGCTGGAGGAGGTTCTCGCCAGACAGACCTGGGCGGCGGGTCGCTTCGGCCATAAGGCGGGCGAACTGCTTTTCCAGGAGGCCGTATGCGCGGCGAACCTTCTGCTTTTCACGCAGCTGCGTCGAGTAAAGGCTTGCCTTACCCTGGCGGCCGTGAGCGTGCTGGCCTGGAATACCAGATTTTTTCGCGAGGATTTTGTGAGCTTTAGGGTGAAGCGCGTAGCCCTCGCGGCGGCTTTGCTTCACAATAGGCGAAGTATCACGTGCCATTTACTAGCCCCTCCTTGCCTTACGTGGACGAACGCCACCGTGAGGTACGCCCGTTACGTCTTTAATACTATCAACGGTAATGTCAAAGTTGTTGAGCGCGCGGATCGCGGTGTCGCGACCTAGGCCAACGCCTTTTACGAATACGTCAACGCTGTGCAGGCCATAGGTCTTAGCGATTTCTGCAGCTTTTTCTGCGGCAACCTGGGCTGCGTAAGCAGTACCCTTTTTGCTACCACGGAAACCACATGCACCGGCGCTACTTGCGGCAATGACGTTACCTTTTTTGTCAGAGAACGTAACAATCGTGTTGTTAAACGTTGCCTGGATGTGCAGCTGACCAGAAGGAACTGATCGGCGCTGCTTCTTACGAGTTGAAGTCTTAGCATCTGCCATCTCTCATATTCCTTTCTACGTCTTTGACGCTGCTTTCTTTTGCGTACCACCAACGGCTACTGCTTTACCCTTACGAGTTCGTGCGTTCGTTCGGGTTCGTTGACCGTGCACAGGAAGACCTGCCTTGTGACGAAGACCACGATATGCGTTGATGTCCTTAAGACGCTTAATGTTGTTGGTCACCAGACGCTGTAAGTCACCTTCGGTCGTGTAGTCGGCGTCGACTATCTCGCGAATTCGTTGTTCTTCAGCCTCGGTGAGATCTTTCACCCGAGTGGTCGGCTCTACTTTAGCCGCCGCAAGGATGTCTCGAGCAAACTTCGGACCGATGCCGTAAATGTACGTCAAAGCGATCTGAACTTGCTTTTCTGATGGGATAACAACCCCAGCAATTCGAGCCATGCTTAACCCTGCCTTTGCTTGTTCTTAGGTTTTTTCTTGTTGATGACACGAAGGCGCCCTTTACGGCGCACTAACTGGTCATCTGGACTGATTTTTTTAACACTCGCACGAACTTTCATGAGCGCCTAAAACTCCAGTTTTCCGTTAAAATTAATGTGTTAAGCAGACGGCTTGAATGAAGCCTTCTGCTCGTCCCTTAGGCGGAAGCTGATTCTGCCCTTCGTGAGATCGTAAGGGGTCAACTCAACTTCTACCCTATCGCCCGGCACCAGTCGGATGTAGTGCTTACGCATTTTGCCAGAGATGTGGGCGATAATCGTATGGCCATTCTCAAGTTCGACCTTAAATTGAGTATTAGGCAGTGCTTCCACTACCTTTCCTTGCAACTTAATTACTTCCTTTTGACTCGCCATAGATAACAGTAGTAGATTATACAGTAAATGCAGCTCACCCGCAAGCATTTTACAAGATTTCCGCGAATTATTTTTCGCGGAACGTTTTTTGATATTCCTATTGTAGCGTAAAAACACGCCGCGTCAAGCTATTACCCCTTACGTACAGCAAACACCAAAACCCGGTGGTCGAACGTCTCTTTTTTGTAGTCGTAGCTACCTCCGCAGGTGATAAGCGTCAGGCCTTCTTTGCCGGGTTCGGGTGATTCGAGGGCTCTGGCCATGTCTACTTTAT
>DASTSD010000119.1:0-2287 GCA_035760845.1 Saccharimonadales bacterium (SeqCode)
AGTCCAACCGGGACGGCGCCGGTGGGGCGAGAGCTAGCAAGTGCTGGCTATGACAGTGTGAATCAGCGACTTATTATGGTTGGCGGTTGGCGGAGTAGTACAGGCAGTAGCCGAAACGACATTATCCAGCTTAGCCTTACTTCTGGCAGTGAAGCCTGGACCGAGATTAAAAGTAATGACACCTCGAATATGGGTGTGCTTACTTTCTCGAATGGCACCGCAGCGGTGGATACCGAACGTAATCTTCTAGTGATAGCGATGATCTATGGATACGACGCCACGGACAAATACGTGTATGCGTTTGATATGGCGGACACTTCAGTAGGAGCTCCGCTCTACAGCCTGACGATTGTCGACTATTTCCGTGCCCGTGACGCGCCTGCCTATGCCTACAATTCAGCCCGTGGCGAGCTACTGCTTATCAACGGCTATAGTGCTATGGACGACGACACCACCATAGCTAACGGTGAGCATATTTCAGAGGTGTGGGCATATAACCGAACCAGCCAAACCTGGCGAAGTGCTGCCAAGGGGCCGGTAGGCATTACTCAAAGCGAGGGCGGGCTGGCGGTGTATGATTCAGTCAATGACCGTGTGATTTACTTTGGCGGACTGAGAGGTGCCACGCAGGTGAGTAACGATGTGTGGGAACTAAAAGCCGACGCGTACGGCATGTATAAGGCTACGAAGCTGTCGCCCTCCGGGACGTTACCTTCGCAGCGGTGGTTGATGGCAGGCTGTTACGACGCCGCAAATCATCGGATGGTGATATGGGGTGGTCAGAGTGACACGGCTATACTTGGTGACGTATGGGCGCTCGATTTGACGCTGGGAGCCGAAGCCTGGACGCAACTTTCTCCAACTGGAACCGCCCCCACGCCGGCATGGCAGAGTGCCTATGCGTATGACTCGGTCAACAAACGGCTGTACGTTCACGGTGGGCAGACCGGCGCGAGCTATACGTCGCAGCTGTTCTATCTTAACCTTTCGACGACCAACGGCGCGTGGGTGAACACGGGCGTGACGGGTGGCCTTTCGGTGCGCGGCGCGGTCATGGGATACGACAGTACAAGCCAGCGGCTTATTTGTTTTGGCGGATTCGATGGCACGGTCGTGAACAACACGGTCCGCTACACAAGTACAAGTTCGTTTACCTCATGGACGACCCAGTCAACACCCAATACCCCAGCCGCCCGCCGCAGTGCAGGTGCCAGCATGATCGACAGGACGTTCGTAGTGAGTTGCGGCCGCCCGGTCAGTGGTACGTGGTATAACGATCTTCACGAACTCGACATGGCAACGGAGCCGGCCGCATGGCTGTGGAGGGCACGAACGCCCAAGGTCTACCAGCCTATTGCCACGGGACTGACGGGTCTTGCCGAGGGTAATTACCACTGGCGGTCGTGGCTGGCTTCAGGTGCAACCGCCAGTGCGGCAGCGTCGTTTGGCGGCAACAGCGAAAGTGCCGTCGACTTTATTATCGGTGCCGATCACACGGGGCAGATCAAGGTGTATGATGGCAGCGATTGGGTATGGAAACCGGTCAAAGTATGGAACGGCAGTACCTGGACGGCCAAGCCGCTGCGGTATTGGGACGGTTCGGTGTGGCAGCCGTACGCCGCGGGGCCTTCGACCGTAGCGATCGACGCCGTTGCGCCGGGCGCGACCGCCGCGTTCATCAACAACAATACGACGCTTTCCTGGACGCACACATGCTCGGGGATGGACCGTTATTTAGTAGTGGGAATTGTCGTGGGCGCGGGCCAAACCAGTTGGACGACTTCGGTCACTTGTAACGGCAACGCCATGACATCACTTGGCCGGCAAATGTCGAACAACCAAAACGATGGCTTTGTCGAACTATTCGGTATTATTCCACCGGCGGGCTCGTGTACGATCGTTGCTACGACGAGCAGTAATGCCCAGCCTATGATTGGCGGGTCGATCAGCGCGACAGGCGTCGACCAGACGTCTCCGGTTCGGACGTACTTGTCTGCGTACGGTGACGGCACGACCATACAAGTGACGCCAACGGGCGCAAGTGGCGATCTGTTCATTGATGCTGCATGCTGCGGCTCGGGAATCCTCACCTCGGCCCAGACCCTCCAGACGCTCAAGAACTACAACTATTCCACGGCAGCCGGCAACATGGCCATGTCGACAGCGCCAGGTGCGGCCTCGGCAAACATGGGGTACTCCTGCGAGGCTGACTGGTGGGGAATTGCCAGCGTAGCCCTGCGAGCTTCGGGCACGTAGGCGCTTGCTATATAATGGTGGCAGTACAAAA
>DASTSD010000120.1:0-4146 GCA_035760845.1 Saccharimonadales bacterium (SeqCode)
GATAGGTGATCTCGAGCGGTAATTCCATTATCCGTGAGAAATAACGGCCCGAACTCGGCGCCGTTATCTCGAAACTGATATAATGGAATAACCGATGAGTATCAAAGAACATCCACCACATCATGTTCCGGTTTTGCTAGATGCGACGCTTGACCAGCTCAAACCCATTTCGGGCGAGAATTACCTCGACCTGACGGCGGGTTACGGCGGTCATGCACGTCAAATCTTAGCAACAACCACCAACTACGAAGAATCCGTTTTGGTCGACCGCGATGACTACGCAATTAGTCATTTAGGCGAGTTCGAACAAAAAGGAGTCAGATTACTGCATACCGATTTCGTATCAGCTGCCCGTCAGCTAGTCGAAGAGGGGAAACAGTTTAATCTCGTGTTGATTGATTTGGGGGTGTCGTCACCACAGCTCGATCAGCACGAACGAGGGTTTTCTTTCACAAACAACGGTCCGCTGGATATGCGCATGGATCGTCGCCAAGAGGTATCGGCCGACACTCTGGTCAATACCGCGACTAGGGACGAACTGGTGCGTATCATTACGACCTACGGAGAGGAACCGGTAG
Organism: Saccharimonadales bacterium (SeqCode); assembly: GCA_035760845.1. Lineage (GTDB taxonomy): Bacteria > Patescibacteriota > Saccharimonadia > Saccharimonadales > Saccharimonadaceae > CAMLKC01. The sequence goes on from DASTSD010000120.1 coordinate 579, forward strand.
GGTTTGCCCGGCGTATTGCCGAGGCGATTATCACAAACCGGCCGATCCACGACACCGAAAAACTCGCCGAGCTGGTAAAGCAAAGTTACCGTGGCAAGTGGAAAAAGATCCACCCGGCCACGCGAACCTTTCAAGCGCTCCGCATCGCGGTCAACGAAGAGCTCCGACAAGTCGAAGAGGTATTGCCACTTTTGCCTAAACTGCTGAAGCAGGGCGGGCGAGTCGGTATTATCAGCTTCCATAGCCTGGAGGACAGGCTCGTCAAGCGGTATTTTGCCGAACAAGCAAACGCCGGGTACGAAGCTGAGCTCGAGATCCTGACCAAAAAACCGCTTGCAGGAGACATTTACGACGTTCACAATCCGCGGTCACGAAGCGCCAAGCTCCGTGTCGCAGTGAAAAAATAAAACAAAAAAGGGAAGGGGCAAAAAATATGCCAATTCACATCCCGGTACAAAACGCATCAGTAGAGACCAAGGTCACTGTACGTTTTAAATAACCATTCCGGTGCGTCCTGAAAGACGGGCGCACCACCAAGAATTTATCCGAAAACAAAAATAAACAAAGATCAAACCAATGTCATACGCCAGGAGCACACAATTCAATTCGCGTCGCGCCGGTAGCTGGGGTCGCAACCAGAACACCACGCGCTATGCGTCGCCCGTCAAGCTCGGGCCGGTGACCCATACGGTACTGGTCGCCCTTATGATTACCGTGCTTGGTTTGATATACTTGACGCAGGCGACCCGTGCGACGAGCTACGACTACGAGGCGCAAAAAATCGACAGCAAGATCGCTGAGCTCAACAACCAAAAGACCGACCTTCAGGTAGAGAATGCCCGGCTGACCGCGCTAGAAAACGTCCAGAACTCGAGCGTCGCCCGCAACATGACGCAGCCGTCCCAAACTGATTACGTCGGTGAATAAACTATGCAACTGGATTTGAAAAAAGGCAGCCGTGCGCGAACACTCGCCATTTTGACACTCGTCATTATGGCTGTTTTTATCGTGCGGCTGTTTTATTTGCAGGTCATACGGCATGACTATTACGTGGCGCAGGCCAACCGCGAGCAGCTCAAGCAGCTGACGATTCCAGCGAAGCGCGGCGAAATTTACGCCATGGACTCGGGCACGCCGGTGCCGCTGGTGCTCAACCAAGCCGTCTATACCGTATTTGCCGATCCGAAAATCGTCGACGAACCGCAAAAAATGATCGATACGATCCGCCGCGTGGCCGGTGGTAACGCCCGTGATAACCTCGACGGGCTGCTTGCAAAAAAGGATTCACGTTACCAGATTCTCGCCACCAAAGTCACGCGTAAACAAGCCGAGCTGATGAAAAAAGAGCACCTAAAAGGCCTTGGGTTCCAGGAGGAAAGCCAGCGCGTCTACCCTGAAGGCCAGCTGGCCGCTCAGGTACTTGGCTTCGTGAACAGTGAAGGCAAGGGGCAGTACGGCCTTGAGGGCGCGCTTAACAAAGACCTCACGGGTAAAGATGGCCTGCTGCAATCCGTTACCGATATCAGCAACGTACCCCTTACTATTGGCAACAAGAATATCAACATCCCGCCAAAAAACGGCAAGAACGTCGTCATGACGATCGACCGCAACATGCAGGCGTATGCCGAACGGGCGCTGGCAAATGGTCTCCAGGCTATTAAAGGCCGGATCGGCACCAGCGAAGATCCTAAGGGAAGCGTGCTTGTTATGGACCCGCAAACCGGCAAGGTGCTCGCCATGGCTAACCTGCCAACCTACAATCCGGGCGAATACGGCAAAGTGCAAGACGCGGCTGCCTTTAACAACGAAACCATCAGCGTTCCGTACGAGCCGGGCTCGGATATCAAGACCATTACCATGACGACCGGCGTGGACAAAGGAGTCGTAGGGCCGGAATCGACCTATAATAACACCGACTACATCACCGTTGACGATGCGACGATCACCAATGCTACCAAGGGCCAGACGGGTAATATCACCCTGCAGCACGCGCTGAACTATTCGCTGAACACGGGTTTTGTGACGGTGGCCCAGCGACTTGGCGACGGCAAATCCATCAACTGGCAGGCGCGCAGCACTATGTACGACTACTTTTATAACAAGCTGCGCTTGGGGCAAATGACGGGCATCGAGCTGGCAAACGAGCAGCCGGGTATTATTATTCCGCCAAGCGATCCGCAGGGAAACGCGGTGCGCTACTCGAACATGTCGTTCGGGCAGGGGCTCGATGTAACGATGCTGCAGGTAAGCGCGGCGTTTAGCGCGGTGGTAAACGGCGGCACCTACCACACGCCAAGCATCGTGGCGGGCAGTATGAATGACGACGGCGACGTGTTTACGCCGGCAGCAGCCAAGCCGTCGTACCAGGGAGTCATCAAGCCAAGCACCTCCGATACGATGCGTCGGATGATCCACGATGCGCGCTCGGCCTTTTACGCCGGAAAGGATAAGAAAGGGTATTACATCGGCGGTAAGACAGGTACGTCGCAAACGATCGAGAACGGCCGCTATGTCGACAACCAGACGGTCGGTACCTATCTGGGATTTGGCGGCGATTCAAACTCCGCTGGCGGCCCGAAGTATGTCATAATGGTGCAAGTATCCGGTAAAAATATGAACCTACAGGGCGGCCTGGATGCAATGCCGATCTTTACCGATATCTCTAACTGGCTGCTCAGCTACATGAAACTACAGCCGAAAGGATAATGATGGAACACGTACAATTAACCCAAGATCTCACTGGAACGTTCATGCTCAGCCTGGGCGCGTTTTTGCTGGCCATGGCGTTGACGCCGGTGTATACCTTTTTGGCATACCGCTACAAGTTTTGGAAAAAGCAGCGCAGCACCAGCACTACGGGTGAAAAGCTCGAAGTATTTACCAAGCTGCACGCGGCAAAGTTCAAGCGCAACATCCCGACTATGGCGGGTATTATCGGCGTGATCGCTATTACGGTCGTGACGTTCTTTTTCAATCTCAATCGCGCTGAGACATGGCTGCCGCTGGCGGCGCTGGTTGGCGGCGGGGCAGTAGGATTGCTCGACGACATGATTAACATCCGCGGGCAGGGAACGGGTGTTGCGGGACTGCGTTCGGGGCTGAAATTTGCCATGATTACCGGCGTGGCGCTGGTGCTCGGCTGGTTCTTTTACGTGAAGCTCGGGTATAACAGCATTCACTTGCCGTACCTTGGTGATATCGTGCTGGGTTGGTGGATCGTGCCGCTGTTTGTGCTGGCGGTAGTGGCCACGGGTAACGCCGTGAATATCAGCGACGGTCTCGATGGTCTTGCCGGCGGGCTGCTGGCGCTGAGTTTTGGTGCGTTCGGTATTTTCGCGCTTTTGCAGGGCCACCTGTTTCTTTCGGGCTTTTGTTTTACGGTAGTGGGCGCGCTGCTGAGCTATCTGTGGTTCAATATTTATCCGGCGCGGTTTTTCATGGGCGACGTGGGCAGTTTTGCCTTTGGCACGTCGCTTGGCGTGGTGGCGATGCTGACGAACACGCTGTTCCTGCTGCCGATAATCGGTCTTATCTTCGTGATCGAGGCTGGCTCGAGCTCTATCCAAAT
>DASTSD010000121.1:0-2658 GCA_035760845.1 Saccharimonadales bacterium (SeqCode)
CCGAGGCATCATCGACTTGCTTTTGCAGCAGCTGGTTCTTGGTGCGGAGGTCTTGGTTGGTGACCTTTTCTTTAGCCAGTTTATCGTTCACGTCGGTGTACTGTCGCCACGCGTAGGCCGTACCGTAGCCGATTCCGCCTATAATCGCCAGTACGACTACCGTAATAAGAATACGTTTGACCCAGGGGTGGCCCTTGGGCTCGGGCTGATACTGGTTTTGTACCGAATGCTGCATCGCAAGTTCTTCGTTCATAGTTCCATGATACAGGAAAAAGCATGAGCGATAAAAAATAGGGCAGAGAAGTGAAAACTAAAAAGGGAAGCGACAACTCCCCTTTTTTAGCACTTCCCTGCCGGTTATTCGAGTTCGATATCGTCTGGCAGCTGGTCGTGATGGCTCCGAATGAATGCCTGCAGCTCCTCGCTGGTACGCGGCCGGTTCCATGTAGCCAGGCCAAATGCGTCAGTAAGAACGGCTGAACTTTCGTCAGTTGAAATCATCTTTTTGCTTCCTTTTTGTTTTTATTGCTTTATGTACTTATTTAAGCACAAAAGCCTTAAAAAAGCAATAGCATTATAACAAAAAGTTTGACTTTATCTCGTAATCTGTCTATAAATGTATATGTGAACACCTTTCACCTCTATACCATTCGCGAACAGTTGAGCGTCATTTTTGGCCTCTTTCTCCTCGTGACCCCGTATAGAGGTTGATCTCCGTTTCACGCATTAAACAGTTACCGAAGCCGAGCTCAACCAAGAGCCCGGTTTTTTCTTTAACAAAATAGCTATCGTTCTTCCCCGCTTGCCTGTTCCGGCAGTTAGGTGGGGGTGAGCGATCACTCCCATCACCTGTTCACCGAGACGAAGGACACGAGACATGAGCAAGCTCGACGGACCCGCCAAGAAGAAGGTGCAGAGCCTCGCGGCGGCGCTGGAGGCCGACAACGCGCCTCTCATCAAACAGCGCTGGGGCGGCCTGCGCCAGATGCTGGGCCAAAACCTCAGCACCTACAGCGGGGAGATCCGCAAGCTCCTGACCGACGATCAGGCGGCCAGGCTCGAGAGGATGACCTCCTTCCAGGCCTGACACGTGGTGGGGCGGGGTAGAGTGCGACATGACCAGTCGCACTCCCCCGCCCACAAAACCCCTTTTGCTTTTGACCAAACAAGCACGCTTATGCTATAAATGAGACAGAGGTAGGCCAAAAAATAAAAAGCATGTTACATTCTTTCGCCATTATCATTTTCGCAGCACTGATCCACGCCAGTTTTCAACTGAGCGTCAGCATGCTTACCCTATTGAGCGGCCATGCCATTGGCAGCAAGGCCAGCCACGGCCGCCTGCTTAAGCTCACCAACGGCTTTTTCCTTGGCGTCGCCATCATGACCACGCTCCTATTGTCGTTTACCGCGCTGGTATTCCAGCACAGCTTTGGCGCGAACGTACCGCTGCTGGCATGGGCAGTCGCCTGCGGCCTGCTGCTGGGCCTTGGCATTGCGGTGTGGGCGTTTTACTACCGCCGCGAAGAAGGCACGAGCCTGTGGCTGCCACGCGGCATGGCACGCTACCTTAGCGAGCGCACTAAAGCCACCAAGCAAACCGCCGAGGCATTCGGCCTGGGCCTGAGCAGCGTCTTTGCCGAGCTGATATTCATCATCGCGCCGATCGTCATCAGCGCACTGGTACTTATCAAGCTTGAACCCATGTGGCAGCTCGCCGGCATCGCCACCTACACTGTCATTTCCCTGCTTTCGCTCGCTATCGTGAACGCCCTTATCGGCAGCGGCCACAAGCTCAGCCACATCCAGGCGTGGCGCGAGAAAAACAAGCGCTTCTTGCAATTTGCCGCCGGCAGCGGCCTGCTGATCCTGGGCTTTTACGTGTATGTCGACCAAGTCGTCTCAGTAAACGCGTTCGCTTACGGAGGCTTTTAAATGGCGCTGATCGATATCGTCAAATCCGAGGGCAGGCGCCCCACCGAAAGCTACGACCGAAGCAAACTGCATGCCAGCGTCCTCGCCGCCTGCCTGAGTGTCCGCAGCCCTGAGGGCGAAGCCGAAATGACCGCCCAAAAAGTGTGCGACATGGTAGAAAAATGGCTTGCCGCCAAACCGGAGGTCACAAGTGCTGACCTGCGCCGCAAAGCAAGCGAAATGCTCGAAAAGCACCACCCCGAAGCAGCATTTTTATACAAACATCACCGGCTGGTCATGTAAGGAGAAAACAAAAAATGGTAAAAAAGATAGCATTCGATTACGACCTCATTGTCATCGGCAGCGGTGCCGGTGGCAGTGCGGCGGCGACCATCGCGGCCCGCTCGGGTAAGCGCGTGGCTATCGTCGAGGCCGACACCTTTGGCGGCGACTCGCCCAACTGGAGCGACGTACCGACCAAAGCCCTCCTTCACGCCGCCCAACTCTACGACGAAGCCCGCCACGGCTCGCGCTTTGGCCTGCGCTCCAACACCATGGGCTACAACTACCCGTCGCTTCGCGCCTGGAAAGACCTGGCGGTAAAGCGCACCGGCGCCGGCGGTAACCGCAAATATTACGAGAACGAAGGCATCGACACCTACCACGGCAGCGCCCACTTCCTCTCGCCAAACGAAATCAGCGTCGCCCGCCGCCACCTCTCGGCCGAAAAGTTCCTAATCGCCA
>DASTSD010000122.1:0-5111 GCA_035760845.1 Saccharimonadales bacterium (SeqCode)
GACCGCAAGACTAAAAAGACCTACATCGCCGTTATAGACGGCCACCTAAAAGAGCAGGCCGCCAAGATTGACCTGCCAATCGGCCGTAACCCGTCGGCGCCAAGCACTTTCCGCGTGGATGCCCGGGGCAAGCAGGCAACGACCGAGTACAAGGTGCTGGCCTCAAATGATACGAACAGCCTTGTTGAGCTGAAGCCCGCGACCGGCCGCACACACCAACTGCGCGTTCACATGGCATATCTCAATACACCGATCACCGGCGACCGCGTGTATGGCAAAGAAGCCGACCGACTCTACCTGCACGCCCTGCGGCTTGAAATCACTATTCCTACAAGCGACAGGCGTGTGTTCGAAGCGCCGCTGCCGGCCGAGTTTACAAGCAAGTTTGACGAGGAAATCAACCTGTAGGAGAGGTATGGATACTATCGTCGTCCATCCCGCTACAAATAAACTGCTCGAGCTGCTGCGCGCCGACCTGCCGCAGTCGTTGCTTTTGAGCGGGCAAAGGGGGGTGGGGCTCTATACGGTTGCGCAGAGTGTCGCTGGCCGCGAACTGGCAGCAAAACTTGCGCCGCAAGACGCAAAAGGTAACCCCGACGAAAACGGCACCATTAGCGTCGAGATGATCCGCCGGCTTTATGAGCAGACGCGCGCCAAACAAACAGCGCGCCAAGTCGTTATTATCGATGATGCCGACCGCATGAGCCATGGGGCGCAGTCGGCTTTTCTTAAGCTGCTCGAAGAACCTGGCACGCATACTTGTTTCATTTTGACTTCCCATGTGCCTGACAGGCTGCTTACTACCGTGCGCTCACGCTTGCAGCACCTGCACGTCCGGCCCGCCACGGCCGAGCAGACCGACGAGTTTATCACGCATTTAGGTATTAGCGACACCACCAAACGTACGCAGCTTCACTACCTTGCCGAGGGCTTACCGGCTGAGCTCTCGCGGCTCGTGACCGACGATGAGACGTTCTCGCAGCGGGCGGCAGTCATTGGTGATGCCCGCACGTTACTTCAAGGAACACCGTACGAAAAAAGCCTCGTCATTCAAAAATACCGTAGCGACCGTTCGGCAGCGCTCCGGCTTGTCGACAGTGCTATTGCCATCGTTCGGCGCACGCTCAGCACCAAGCCCCAGCAGGCGCTCGTTGGCCAGTTGGAGCAGCTACTGGAGATCCGCGAAAACATCGCCAGTAACTATAGTGCCGCCCTTCAGTTAATGCGGTTCGTGCTATAGCTCCTGGGCTCTAACACGGCCTCGCTCGGCAACGCGGGTAAACCCGCGTTTCGCTCACTTCGTTGTGCTATAATAATGACAATATGTTAGGTATATTACTGATTGCTGCATTCGGCGCTTGGGCGATTATGAAGCGCCAAACCATCACCGAAGTCGCTACCGATCTTCCGCTTAAAATATCCGAAAAACTTGAGCGCCTCTGGGACGTCGCCCAAGAGTCGCTGCGTGACAAAAAATACCTTCGCGCCGAAAAAGCGTTGCTAACCATCCTGCGCGTCGACGAACGTAATGCCACCGCATACAACCGCCTCGGCATTCTTTACGCCAAGCAGCAAGCCTTCAAGGACGCTATCGAGTGCTTCGAGATCGCCCAAAGCCTCGAGCCAAGCGCCAGCAGCCTGCATAACGTCGGCCTTATTTACTACGAGACAAAGCAGTACGAAAAGGCCGCGCTGGCCTTTGAGCAAGCCCTCGCTATGGAAGACGACCTTGCGGCCCGCCATGTCGCCTATGCAAAAGTACAGGAAAAGCTCGGTCACATCAAAAAGATGGTCGAATCCCTTGAAGAAGCCGTGCGCCGCGACCCAAGCGCGCAGACTATCAATATTCTTGCCGACGCCTATGATCGTAACGGCCAGCCGGAGCTTGCCGCCAAGCTTCACGAAAAAGCCAAGCGCATGCTGACGCCAGAACGACCGCAAAACATCCGCCAAGTACGGCGTGTGATGTAGGCGGCTCAAAACGACAGGAGGAACCATGGGGAAGTTAATAGGCTCAATCGTTACCGATTGCGCGGATGACAACGCAAGGGCACGCCAGGAGCTGCGCTTCAAGTCATTATTTGGCGTCATGCCGTCGTTTTTAGGCGTCAGCTCGTATAACTCCATAGAAGCGGCTGGTAACTTGGTCGAGCAACTCGACATCCTTACTAACTTTCCGCTGGCAAAGAATGCTCCCGATTCCGTGTTACTTGTGAATGTCGCGCCCAGGAGCGGCGACATCAAAAAGAAGTGGGAGAACGGCACGCCGTTTTGCATGTTCCGCACCGGCCGCACACTCGTCGCCAGTACGTACGAAGGCCACTGCCTTGCACTAGCTAGAGACCTTGGTATTACCGACTCCGTCGAGCTATTCGATATTCCGACAGTCATGAAAGCTGCGGTCGAATGGGGCGAGCTGACCAAAGATGAGGCGAAGCGCATCGTAAACACGCAGTTTCGCAGCCTTGAGTTTTTGCCACTCGTTGCTTACTGGGCATGGCAAGGGCGCGCCGTGCCATCTACCACCCAACCGCTAAACGAGCTTCCAAGCGCTAGCGGCCAGGCATGGTTCATTGATAATTTTGGTAACGTCAAGACGACACTCACCGAAAAAAACATAAAATTCGAAGAGGGCAGTGAAGTCACCCTGGCAAACGGTACTACCGCCACCTGCTACCGAAGGCTGGCCGACGTACCGAGCGGCGCCGTAGCACTTACCATAGGGAGCTCAGGGTATGGCACCGACCGGTTCCTTGAAGTCGTGATAGGGCAGACTGGCCGAGCATCAGAGCGGCTGGGCCTTACCGTAGGATCACCTATTTTAGGTAACTAAGAATTCATTCGACAAGCAAAAGGCAAACAAAAGCGCCCACATAGTGAGCGCGTTTGCTTGGTACTGGGGGCAGGATTCGAACCTGCGAAGGCGAAAGCCGACAGATTTACAGTCTGTTGTGTTTGACCGCTCCACAACCCCAGCCTATGGAGCCGCCTTTCGGACTCGAACCGAAGACCTGCTGTTTACAAAACAGCTGCTCTAACCAACTGAGCTAAGGCGGCGTGTGGATTTGAATTACTTACACGAAGTACAGGTATAAGTGTACTGTACCGGCCGCTTTTATTCAAGGGGTAGGAAACAAAAATACCCCGCTTGATGCGAGGTATTTCATAGTAGCTTGGACTAGCTTTTGCGTGGCTTGATTTCGTTGCGGCCAAGGTTTTTCTTGGTCTCTTCGTACCATGCGTGAGTGCGGGCGATTGGGTCGTAAGCACGCTTGCGCAGCTTGTCTGGGTTGTTCTGGGTGTTCTTGGTCGTGTAAATACGGTGGCCGGTAAGTTCGCTAATCAGGCCGATCAATTTACGCTTGGTGTTCTTCTTTGCCATTTGTTACTCGCTTAGATTTGTTATTTAAATCTTATCTATTTTAGCATGAAATGCAGATAATTACTAGTGGTGACACAAAAATGGAGCCATCGTCGGGGCTTGAACCCGAGACCTCATCCTTACCATGGATGCGCTCTACCAACTGAGCTACGACGGCATACTTGGGATATTGTAGCAAATTGACGCGTTTCTGGCTAGCGGTGGCGGCTACTTTTTGCGCGGGGAACGGCGCGTGGCAGGCAGGCGAAAGAGGAGCGCCGACTGCAAAAGCGACCATGCGACAGCGTTCGCCAGGAACATCGCAGCGCTGATGATAGCTACGAACAGGATATTCTGGCCCAGCTCGCGGTTCATAAGCCCTACGACACCGGCAACAACTAGCAGGATAGCGGCAATAGCAATGTAGGCGTGCTGCAACTTGGCGCGCTCACCGTTCTTGGTATTCCAGCTAATTAACGTCTCTTTGATTGGTTCAAACATGTTCACCTCTTTTAATGAACATATTTTAGCATTATACGGCCGCAGTGTCAATCCTGCTGGCGCATCTGCTCGTCGAGAGCGCTCGCAAGCCAAGCACCGTTTTGCAGCATCCTGGTGAGCAGCGTCAGGCTTGGGCGCTGGTGCCAGGCATACAAATACAAGCAGCCGTCGGATATCTCGATCGTCAGGCTGCCAAAATGCTCCGCAATGGTCTTGGTAATATCTTTACTAAAGAGATACTCGGTGAGCGCCAACTTGGCGGGTTCGGTGTAAATCGCGTATTTGTTCACGAACTCAGAATTGTACTCTTGGAACGTACCGAGCGGCGCCTTGGCGAGGGTCGAAAATTTAGTAAACAAATGCGCATAAAACGTATCGCTATGAGTATGCAGGCCAATGAACGTATGCGGCAGATCGTGAACCGTATGAAGGTCAAAGACCATGATTATCCAGTCCTGGGCGACGTGCGGCTTACCAGGAAAGCGAATGGTATCCGTCCGCTCTACGAGCGTCACGTCGTAGCCTTTGTACGACCCTATGCAGTAATGGTTGTCGCGGTGACTCGCCGAAACGCTCAGGCCGCGTACAAGGCGGTGCTCGTCACTGCGTTGATCGACGTAACCAAAGTATACCAGCCCCGTCTTTTCGGCAAACTGCATGAACACACGCTTGTGCATGCGCGACTGCAGTACCTTGGCGGGGACAAACGCTTTGGCATAGTACTTTACGTGGCCGTGGACTTTTTTCATGCCCATGATTTATTTCTCCGATACGGTATCGAGAAGCGTCGCCAGGTATTCAGCGTGAGTCCAAGTGAGCGGCGCTACCGAGATGACTGAACCGTCCTTAGGACTGACCTGCTCCGCCATAACGCCCGTTGTCATCATTGCCGCTTCACTAACCCAGTCAATCAGTTTTTTAGCATCATCGGGTTTGTCTGTCTCAATGTAGTACTGAGCGAGCCATAATGTCGTAATAAACCAAAGGTTACCAGAATCGGCGCCGTTCACGCGGTAGTATTGGTCGTTTTCGTATCGCGGCAATCCCATGCGGCCTTGGTCGAGCATGAACGTATGTTTGAGCGTCTCAACGGCATTCGTTAACTCCTCACTGCCAACGGGGTACAGGCCAAACATGAACACGCCAAACACGCTCGAGACATCAATCGTATCATTAGTAATAACTTCGCCGTTCTTGACACTGACACCTTTAAAAAATGCCTTGCGCTCGGGATTGTAAAGGTACTTGT
>DASTSD010000123.1:0-15742 GCA_035760845.1 Saccharimonadales bacterium (SeqCode)
TCGATCTCGTCGTTGATCTTGCTGTCTTTTTCGATGTAGGTATCGCTACTCGAAATATAAGCTTCCGGCTGGTAGTAGTCGAAGTAGCTGACAAAATAGTGTACTTCGTTGTTCGGGAAAAACGCCTTGAACTCGCTGTACAGCTGCGCCGCAAGTGTTTTGTTATGTGCCAACACGAGCGTCGGAGCTTGGCGATTCTGGATGATATTCGCCATGGTAAACGTTTTACCAGAGCCCGTCACGCCAAGGAGCGTTTGCTCGCGCTCGCCCTTTTCAAGGCCAGCGACAAGCTGAGCAATCGCGCGCGGCTGATCGCCTGTTGGCTGGTACTTTGTCTCGAGGTGGAATTTTTGGTCCATCTCTCCCAGTATACTACTCTTTGCGAGCCGACTCGAGTATCTTGACTGCGGCTTTGTAATCGTCGGTGTTCATGAGGTCTTTTAGCCTTTGCCTATCTGGTGTCGCTGCTTTTGGAGCTGTCGGCAACTTTGGGAACGTAATACGCGCCGTGATTGCCGGCTGCTGAACCGCTTTACCGCTCATGATGAGTTGTGACGCCATGCCAACACCAATAACCTCACAGTGAGAAGCGCCGACCGACGCGTGCGTTTCACCGCCCTCAGGGATTAACCCGCTGACATATTGGTAACCGCCGCCCGCCGCGTCGAAGAGCGCCTCTACCAGGAATAGCGGTTGACTTGTGAGTTTTGTGACAACCGGGGTTTCCGATACGGTATAGTCACTAATTTGCAGGCCTTCTTGCGTATCGCAGGTGTTTTTTGGTTGCGTCGGAGCCACCTCAAGCAGAGCTTTGACGGTCCCCTCCGTGTTTGTAAGCTCTACCCTGCTCCCCTTATCGGACGACTTTGCGTCTACCGTCCAGCCGGTTTCAGGGTAGTCGACATCGTAAATAACATTATCAAAGGTGATGCGCTGGGTTCTCGTTGCCGTCTTTTCACCCGTATCGGATGTCGTTTGGGTTTGTTTGGTTTCGGGTTTTTTCTGAACAAAGTTTTGGTAAAACACCACGCCAAGCGACGCCATCAGTGCCAAGAAAAGTATGGCGATGATGATTATCGATGCGCTGGCGCCGCTGGTTGATATACGTTTGTTCATTTTCAGATCCCCCTGTTTATTACCCGCGGCCGGAACGTCTAGGACTCAGCTGGCTGTCCATACCGTCATCCTGAAAGTCCGCATACTTGGCGTCGAGCGCGTCGACGACTTTTTGCACAAGTTGCTTTGGATCGGTGTCAAAAATGACATCCTTTGCGCCTGGCGCCTCGATGTTCTTGAGCAGCGTGGGAATATAATCGGCCAGACCGCCTGTACCAAGCAGAACACCGCAGACCTTGCGGCTTTCAAGCGCCGTCGAGAACTCGTGCAGGCTTCCCATACGGCCACCCACGGTAATAATACCGTCACAGCTTCGTACCAGATGCACGTCGCGGCCCACGTATTCCATGCTCGTAAAGTTAATGTAGTCGAACTCGCGCGTTGGCAAGCGGTAGGTTGCCACGTGCTCGCGGAATGAGCTGGCAGGAGAAAAGCCTACCGACACGCCGTGAGAGTCGGCCACGCTCATAAAACCGCGGGCAGCATAGTGCGGCAAGCCGACGGTTGCGCCCGTCAGGAGCGTTTTGCCGGCAAGAGCGATCTCTTTACCGAGCTCGTACGCCATTTGGTGCGACGTATGAACCGTGTCACCGCTGGCGGCGCCGGATACACAAATTTGGTAGCGCATTAGTTGTTTTCCTCCTCAACGGTCAATTCTTCAGGTGCGATCATGTCGTTATCGAGTTGGCTCAGTACTTGGTGTTCGAGGTTTGGATAGCTCATGTAGCGGATAAAAATTTCGTTCCATAGGCTTTCGCGCATGTGATACACGTAGCGCTGCTCGTACGGAATGCTGTTGGCATGGCTCAGTGACACGTCGACGAAGTTAGTCGTCACCGGCAGACCATCGAACATGAGTGCGACGTAGTCTTGATCGCGCCAAAACTCCATCTCTGGGTCGAGCTGGTACAGCAAATCCTCGGCCTTGCGCCAGTGCAGATCTTCTGGGTGGACGTGCGGCTCGAACGCCTCTTTGTGCGATTCGTCCTTGAGCTTGCCGAAGTAGCGCTGGATCACGCGCCAGTGAATGAACTGCCCGGCCATCTGGCTGGCGTCGCCTGGGTCGGCAATGAGGGTCGTGACGACCGTGGCACCGAAGTTCGGCTGCTTGGCCTTGAGCTTGAAGAAGTTCGAGTACAGCTTGACCTCGTTCATGTAGTGAAACAGCAGCGGCAATGTCTTAAGCGTCAGTCCTTTGGAGTGCTCATCACGGAGCGGCACGACCACGATCACGCCCATCTCCTTGGTGTGGGTAACGTTGTGGAGTTTCTTTTGCGTGAAGTGCTCGGCCAAATCGACGTATTTGTCATGGTCCATAGCTAAGATCCGCAATTCACGCTCTTCGTAATCGTCTGGCGTGAGGGTTTTCATCTGCTCATCGTAAGCGTTGAGCCACTCCGGACCTTCGGAAAAGCGGAGTGCGGTGTATACTTCGTCGAAATCCTCGCCGTCAAACATAGCGTCGACGTTGTCGTAGCCCAGACGTTCCATGAGTTTTTGCGGCGGCATCTGACGCAGGAATTCCTTGGCCTTATCGCGCTTCATGACGAATACGGTGCGGTTGAAGTCGACCTTGTTGGCAGCCTCGATCAGGAGTGGCACGAGTTGCTTGACGTCGCTGCTGTCGGTACCGCCGACCAGCTTAGTCACGCGCTCGTTGTCACTTGCTACGCGAGCGAGCAAAGCTTGGTAAAATTCTTTGCCGGTCGTATTGGCCGGATCAAGGCCAAGACGGCGCATCCTGTCGTGCGCTTTTTCGGTAATATCGCCTATCAGGCGGGTATCGGCACCCGGCCGGCCACTTGCTTTTTCGAGCTGCTCCAGCGAGGTAGAAAAAATCGGTTCCTCGGCGTCTAGCAAGTCGCGTAAAAATTTTGCCATTTCTGTCTTCCGTTTATGTCTCTATACGGGATATAGTATATCACGTTTATGCTTAGAACGGCTTTTCGCTTATCGGCATGGAATGGAGTTTGTTTGGCGCGTGAAGAATCCCTTCTTTGGCACCGATTTTTGTCACGACAGAGGTAGAGTTAGCGCTCGCAAAAATGACCGAATCCTTGAGCGATTTGCCCTGCGCCCATTGGCTCAAAAAGCCCGAGCCGAAAGCATCTCCCGCGCCTAGGCGGTCGACAACCTTGACATCCTCGTACATACCAGCGCGAACAATCGTCTCGCCGTCCGTTGCGACCACACCGTTGGGGCCGTCACTCACTACCGCCACTGGTACATAGTGCGTCAGGTGGCGCGCCAGCTCCTCGAGCGTTTCGCCGTGAACAAGCAACTGCGCCTCCTCTTTGTTAAGCGCGATAACCTCAATGTCCTCGATGATTGCCTTGAGCTTTTCAGGCTTTTCCAGCTCAAGGCCCGAGGGGTTCATCATGACTTTTACGCCGTGTTCGGTGGCTTTGGTAACGATTTTTTCCAGCAGCTCCATGTCGTTGATCGACGAAAGATAGACCCAATCTACCCCCTTTAGCACGTCGAGATCGATAGGTAGATGTGTTTTTGCAGGCGGCGTACCGGCAAAGTTAAGCACGGTACGCTCACCTGTTGGTGCGAGCAAAATGGTCGAATAGCTCGGCCGGTAGTCGCGCTGCTGGCGAACGTGCGACGTGTCGACACCCTCTTCGTCGAGGTTGGCAAGAATCGACGTGCTGATCGCATCGAGCCCCAGCTCCCAGGCGTATTTACTGTGGAGCCCCTGCCGGGCAAACGTGACCGCCACGTTGGTCGCGTTACCGCCCGTGGTGATGATCATGTTATCGACGTGGATCTTCTGGCCAAGCGGCAGTTGTTCGTACTGGACACCCTTATGAACGTAAGGCTGGAAATCTTTGTTACTTTGCAGGAAGACGTCTTGCGACGCCTTTCCTATTGCAAGCATGATTGGTTTTCGTGCTGTCATGTGTGCGTACCGCCGCGTTATACGACTGCCTTTCCGGCGCTACCAAATGCGTTGATTTTTTCTTCGACGACTTTTTGGACTTCGCCGTAAACCTCTGGCATTAGCTTGACCACAGCGTATTCGTCAGGGTGTTCCGCGAGGACCTTTTCGAGCGTTTTACGGAATGCGTAGCGCATGTCACTGTTAATGTTGATCTTGCTGACACCGATTTTTGCCGCGCCTTCGAAGTAGTGAAGCGGCGTGCCGCTACCGCCATGCAGGCTGATTTGGCAGTCGATCGCGTCGCGGATTTGCTGCAGGAGCTCGAGGTCGAGCTGCTTTGGCACCGGGTACTTACCGTGCAGGTTACCGATAGCGGCCGCGAACGTGTCGATGCCGGTCGCATCAATAAAGGCTTTCGCGCCTTCTGGTGTGCTGAATGTCTTCTTGATTTCTTCGTAGTCGATATCTTCAGTGTGGACATTTGACGAACCGCCAAAGTAGTGCGGCTCACTCTCGACCAGCGCGCCAGTGAACTTGGCGTACTCGACGACTTCCTTGGTCTTTTCAATGATTTGCTCGGTTGTTGCTTCGTGGTCGGCCTGGGAGATATCGATGTGAATGAACTCAAACCCAGCATCGATAGCACGCTTGCACGATTCTACCGTAGGACTGTGGTCAAGGTTGAGGTACATTTCGATACCGTATTCAGCCTTGTAGTTGTCGACCATGTCACGGATGTTCTCGAGACCGATCGCTTCTACTTCACCGTGACTGACTTCAACCAGCACCGGCGCGCGGAGTGTTTGCGCGGCGCGAGCAATGGCGATCAACGTTTCTTGGTTGTCGATGTTAAATGCACCGACAGCAAACTTTTGGCTGCGCGAGCGCTGCATCAAGTGGCGCGCACGTACGGTGTTATCGCGGATTTGTTTGATAGTCAGTCCCATAGCTCCTCCTTAGAACCCCTGGTGATAGCGCGGTACGCTGTCGGTAAATTGTTTGACTGTTTTTGCGATCGAGTCGCCGTCGAGGCCGAAGTGCTGCAACAGCTCCTCTGGCGCACCGCTTTCGCCGAACCGGTCGTTCATGCCGATGCGCTTCAGCGGCGTTGGCAGCTTTTCGCCCAGCAATTCAGCAACAGCGCCACCAAAGCCTGCGGCGGCCTGGGCTTCTTCGGCCGTTACGGCGCGGCCCGTCTTGCGGACGCTCGCCAGGATCGTTTCTTCGTCGAGCGGCTTGATGGTCGGTACGTGCACGACTTCGGCGCGAACCCCCTGCTCTTCCAATTTTTTAGCAGCAGCGAGCATTTGGTAGGTCATGGTGCCCGTGCCCAATAGCGTTACGTCCTCGCCTTCGCGCAGTACATACGCTTTGCCTATTTCAAACGGCGAATCGGCCGTGCTAAAGACTGGCGTGCCTTCGCGGGCCAGGCGCAGATAGCTTGGCTTATCGTTTTCGGCGATAGCCAGCGTCGCCTTTTCCGCCTCGACACTGTCGCCAGGAGCAATCACGACCATGTTTGGCAATACGCGCATAAGGGCGATATCCTCGAGCATCTGGTGGGTCGCACCGTCAGGCCCTACGCTCACACCCGAGTGCGAACCAATGACTTTGACCGGTTGGTCGTTGAGCGTAATAGTAGTGCGGATCTGCTCCCAGTTGCGACCCGGGCTGAATGCCGCGTAGCTGCTAGCAAACGGAATCTTGCCGGCGCGGGCCAAGCCGCTGGCAACCGTCACGAGGTTTTGCTCGGCCACGCCGATTTCGATGAATCGCTCCGGAAACGCGTTTTTGAAGTCAGACATCTTGGTGCTGTCGGTCAGGTCGGCACAAAGCGCGACGATGCGGCTGTTCTTTTCACCTGCCGCCTTGAGTCCGCGGCCAAAGCCTGCGCGAATCGGCTCGTTCTCGACGTCGTCACTGTAGAGTTTTGGATTGAGTGGGTAATTCATTATTCAACATCCCCCGAGGTAATTTGTCCGTCTAATGTGCGCAGCTTGCGCAAAGCCTCTTTTGCCTGGTCGCTGTTTGGTGGTGCGCCGTGCCACTTGTAGTCATACTCCATGAAGTCGACACCCTTGCCCGGAATCGTGTGCGCGATAATAACGCTCGGCTTGTTAGTGATAGCACGGGCCATGCTGGCGGCGTCAATGACGCTCTCGATATTGTGGCCGTCAATCTCCTGTACGTGCCAGCCAAATGATTCCCACTTGCCGCGAAGATCCTCCAGGGGCATGACGTCGTCGGTCGTGCCGTCGATCTGGATGTTATTGCGGTCGACGAACACGATCAGCTGGCTGAGCTTGTACTTGCCGGCAAACATCGCCGCTTCCCAGAAATTGCCCTCGTCGTGCTCGCCATCGCTCGTCATGGTGTACACCCAGCGGTGTTTGGCGTTGTCGAGGTACTGCAAGCTATACGCGTAGCCAGCAGCTTGGCTGAGACCGGAGCCAAGAGGGCCACTGGTGTTTTCAAGGCCAGGCAGCTTGGTGCGCTCTGGGTGGCCCTGCAGGCGGCTGCCGAGCTTACGGAGCGTCTGGAGCTCTTCGATCGGGAAATAGCCGCGCTCGGCCATAACGGCGTACTGCACCGGGACGCAGTGGCCGTTACTCAGCAGGAAAATATCGCGCTCGGACCATTCCGGACGCGCCGGATCGATGTTCATGATCTGGAAATACAGTGCCGTCATGATGTCGGCCAGGCCAAGCGGCCCGGCACTGTGACCGCTTTTTGCCTCTACCAGCATGCGGATAATATCTTTTCGGACGTCGTTAGCTTTTTGTTCAAGCTGGGTAATTGTCAGTTTGCCACTCACTCTGTCTTGGCCCTCCCGGAGCGCTTATGCTTCTTCTGTTCACTGTAGCACGATTTGACGGCCAAAAAAATAGCCACCCCTAAATCACGCCGTGCTTGTTGATTTCGTTGACCATGGCTATATACGTAGCCTGCGGGTCGTCGCTCTTGGCGATCGTACCGCCGACATTCAGTACGTCGATGCCACCCTGGGCAAGGCTGTAGGCGTTCTCAATGTTGGCGCCGCCGTCCCAGCCGATCTCGACGTCTTGGCGAATGTTACGGATAAGCCGCACCTTCTCAAGCTGCATCAGGCTGGCGGTGCCGCCGTACTTTCCAAGGTCGCCGCTAAAGATCATGACATGGTCTGCCGCCTGGATTGCCGGAGCGACCGTACTGGGGACCGTTGGCTTAAGCAGCGCGACGCCAGCTTTTATGCCAAATTGTTTGACATGCTGCAGTACTGGCGCGAGGTCTTCCTGCGCCTCGGCGTGAAAGATGATCATATGCGGCTTGAGGCTCACCAGCGTTTCGAGATGCTCGCTTGGACGTGCAACCATGGCGTGAATATCCACGATCCACTCCTGCGGCCACCACACCTGCGCGGCTCCGACGGTAAACGACGGGGCAAATTCGCCGTCGCAAATATCTATATGGACCCGCTGGGCAAACGGGTGGAGGCGCTCCACCATCGCCTTGTAGTCATCAGGCGTTTCAGCAAGGATCGCAGGCGCAATGACACTCATGCCAGTTCGTCCAGCTCCGTATTACGACGCTTGTAGCGAGGAGCCGCGGCAAATGGCGTCTCAAGCCACGTATCAATGATGTCTTTCCAGGCCTTCTCGTCGTTATGCAGTACGCGTGACGGCAAGCAAAGCACATTACTGTCGTTGTCGTTACGTGTCATCCGGGCCTCGTAAGCATCCCAAATCACGCTGGCGCGGATGCCGCGGAACCGGTTGGCCGCCATGCACATTCCCTGGCCACCACCACATATCAGGATAGCCCGAGGATCTTTGTCGTCACTCCCCAGCACTTTCAGTGCCGCAAGCTGAGCAAATTCCGGGAAATCGTCCGTTGGGTCAAGCTCCTTGCTGCCAACGTCTTCGGTTTCGTATCCGCGCTTGGCGAGATATGCCAAGACTTGTTCTTTCATGGCAAACCCTTGGTGGTCTGCACCCAAATATATTTTCATATCCTAAGTATAAGCATTTTTGACCCAAAACAAAAGCACCCCGGCGAACCAGGGTGCCGTACATCCAAGCGGATTAGTTTTGTTGCAGTGCGCGGCCAACGTCAGCCGTCAGTTCAACCAAGCGGTTACTATAACCCCACTCGTTGTCGTACCATGCGACCACTTTGATCAAGTTACCGCCGACGACGTTCGTCAGTTTGAGGTCAACGGTCGCGCTGTGACTGTTGCCCTTGAAGTCGCTGCTGACCAGCTCTTCCTCGGTAACATCGAGGATGCCCTGGTAGAATGGCTGCTTGGCGGCTTCTTTGAACGCGGTGTTGATCTCTTCAATGGTGGTGTCGCGCTTCAGGACGACAGCAAAGTCACTCATACTAACCACAGGGGTCGGAACGCGGACGCTTAGGCCACCAAAGACGCCTTCGAGTGCTGGCAGCGCCTTGGCTGCAGCAATGCTGGCGCCGGTCGTCGTCGGAACGATGTTCTCAGCAGCCGCGCGTGCCTCACGGAGGTCCTTGGCTGGGGCATCTTGCAGGCGCTGGCTGGCCGTGTAGCTGTGCACGGTAGTCATAAGTGCCTTTTCGATGCCGAAGTGGCTCTCGAGTACTGCCATGACCGGGGTAATACAGTTGGTGGTACAGCTTGCGTTGCTGACAACTTCGGTCGAAGTCTCGATCTTGTCGTCGTTCACACCGAGCACGATGGTGTCGGCACCGTCACCTTTGGCTGGAGCCGAGATGACAACTCGCTTGGCGCCGCCGCCATCGATGTGTGCGCGCGCTTTGGCTGGATCAACGAAAAAGCCGGTGCTCTCGATAACGACATCGACATTGTCGTTCTTCCATGGCAATGCAGCCGGGTCTTTCTCGGCGTGGACGATGATGTGCTCGCCGTTGACGATGATACCCGTGTCATCATAGCCGACTTCGTGCTGGTATGTGCCGTACGAAGAGTCGTGCTTGAGAAGGTGCGCGAGCGTCTTCGTGTCCGTTAGGTCGTTAATCGCGACAACCTTGATGTCGCTTCGCTCGAAGGCGATCTTGAATGCGTTGCGTCCGATTCGGCCGAACCCGTTGATCGCCACGTTTACTTGGCTCATGAAATTCCTACTCCTTCTTTGTTTCAAGCATTAGCATTTCGCTTTGTATTATATACTCTTTTAATTGCGGCGCCAATATAATTGAATTCCTCTACTAATTACAAACTACTTTTTTGATTTTGCAATAAATCCGCTCGTGTCTTATACTGGTAGCACATGAAGAAGCACTACTTGCTCGACCAGGCAAAGCTCCACTACGAGGACGACCAAATCCTCGAACTCGACCATGCGATCGACTTTGCGACCAAGGCGCATGAGGGGCAAAAACGAAAGAGCGGCGAGCCCTACATCATTCACCCGCTGGCCGTCGCCAGCATCCTTATTGAATGGGGCATGGATATCGACACGGTGCTTGCAGGCGTGCTGCACGACACGGTCGAGGACACCGACGTCACACTCGAGACCATCGAGAATCTCTTTGGCCGGGACGTCGCGTTTTTGGTCGATGGCGTCACTAAAGTCTCGCAGGCCCGCGCCGGCATGCGCAACCTTGAGAGCTACCTGCCACAAACCAAAGACAACCTGTCCAAGCTGCTCATTGCCGTCGGGCAGGACGTCCGCGTCATTATCATCAAGCTGGCCGACCGTCTCCATAACCTTTCGACCCTCCAGCACATGCCGTCCGAAAAGCAGATCAAGATCGCCCGCGAAAGCCTCGAGGTATTTGCCCCTATGGCCGACCGCCTCGGTATGGGCCGCGTGCGCATGCAAATCGAAGAGTTGGCCTTCAGCTACCTCGACCCGAAAGAATTTCATCACCTGCAAAGCCTCATGAAAAAGCGCCTCGGCAAAAGCACGCGCAAGCTCGGCGTCGTCCGCCAAGAAGTCGAAGCAATGCTTAAAAAGCACGATATCGAGTTCGAGGTCAACGGCCGCGTCAAAAGTATTTACAGCCTGCACAAAAAACTCAAGAAAGTCAGCGGCGGGATTGACGACATTTACGATCTTATGGCGCTACGTATCATCGTCAAGAACAAAGAGGATTGTTACAAAGTGCTCGGTATTTTGCACTCGATGTACCAGCCTATGATCTCGAGGATCAAGGACTACATTGCCGTACCAAAACCCAACGGTTACCAAAGCCTCCACACGACCGTCATCACGCCAAGCAAGCAGATCGTCGAGTTCCAAATCCGTACCTACGAAATGCACGACTACGCCGAGCGGGGTCTTGCCGCGAGCTTCCACTACCACGAGACCAAAGATTCGAAAGATTACGTCAAAAAACGCACGGTCTCGAACCTTCCGGCCCAATTGCAATGGATCACCCAGCTGCAAGAAATCGCTTCGCGCCTGCGCTCTGGAGACGAAATTTCCGAGGACCAGCTCAATGTCGACCTTTTTGGCGATAGGATCTTCGTCTACTCGCCAAAAGGCGACATTTACAACCTGCCCGAGGGCGCGCTGCCGCTCGACTTCGCCTACATGGTTCACAGCGATATCGGCAAGCACGCGTACAGCTTCCGCGTGAATGGTAACATTCACTCGTTCGACAAGCCGCTGCAAAACGGCGATATGGTCGAGGTCATCACCCGCAAACTTTCGGTGCCAAAACAGTCATGGCTCGACCTGGTACGGACCAACCACGCCCGCGAAAAACTCCGCAACCAACTCAAAAAACTCGAAGTTATCGAGACCCTCAGTGACGCCGCCAATATCATCAAGCAAAAAGCCCTCCGAAAACGAAAATAGTCCGCCAACGTAGCGGACTATTTTTATTGGTGCAAACCTTAGCGGTTGTTCCAGCGTTCGATCGACTCGTGGATCACCTGCTTGGCTTCTTCGGCGTCGCCCCAGCTCTTCACTACGGTCGTACCAGGTTTTTTAAGGTCCTTGTAGTGGTTGAAGTGGAATTCGATCTGCTTGATCAGCTGCTCTGGCAGGTCGGCCAGGCTGCTCACGGCGTTACCTGTGTTGCGGTCGTCGGCAGGAACAGCAACCACCTTGTCGTCGACTTCGCCGTCGTCTTCGAACTTCATGACGCCAATGACTTTGGCTTCAAGGAAAATGCCGGTTGGCAGCGGCTCGTCGGTAACGAGCAGTACGTCGAGTTCGTCACCGTCTTCGTCAAGCGTCTGCGGAATAAAGCCGTAGTTGGTCGGCTTGGCAAATACCGCAGGCTCAACACGGTCGAGCTGCATGACGGCGAGATCGCGGTTCCACTCGATCTTGTGCATGCTGCCGGCAGGAATCTCAACGACAACGTTCACGACGCCGCCATCAACATCACCAGGTGTAAGAATTTTGTTAAAATCAGCCATCTAGGTCTCCTTTGGTTAACTGTCACTATTGTAGCAAATTTGTTATACTTAGGGGTAATTATGTTAGTCATTGGGCATCGGGGAGCGGCTGGTCTTGCACCCGAAAACAGCATGGAAGCAATGTGGACCGGCCTGAAAGCCGGTGCTGATATGCTTGAATTTGACGTCCGTCTTACCAAGGACCGTATTCCTGTTTTGACGCATGACTTTCACACCCTGCGCACCCACCGCGACACCTCCATCATCTCTCATCACACACTCGCCGACCTCCAAAAGCGCACCGAGAAACAGCCCATCATACCCCTTGCCGACGTACTCGACGAGTTCTTTGGCGTTATTCTGCTTAATATCGAGCTTAAAGGCCGCGGCACCGGCAAGGTAGTCGGCGAGCTGGTCAAGCGCTACGCCAAAAAAGCCGGCAGCTGGGATAACGTCTTGTTTTCGTCGTTTCGCGGCACCGAACTTTCCGCCGTGCGAAACATCAGCAAAAAAGCCAACCTTGCTTTGCTGCACAGCGAAAACCCTTTTATCTTTATCGCCTATCATCGTCGCCTGCAGCTGACCGCCGTTGGCTTTCACCGCCTTTATCTTAACCGCTTCGCACTAGAGATCGCCAAACGGGCCGGGCTGTTCATTTACGCTTATACAGTCAACCGCCCACATACTGCGCTGATGCTAGCCCAACAAGGCGTCGACGGTATAGTAACTGACCGGCCAAACACCATCCTGGACGAAATAAAAAAATACGCCGACTAGCTGCCGGCGTATTTTTTAGTAGGGGCTTAGTAGAGCGTTTTACCCTTGCTCTTTTTATGAGCCTGTTCGTCCAGGTATTCACGGATGGAAAGCGCTGCCGTTGCACCCTCGCCCACCGCGCTTGCCACCTGCATCGTCGCGCCGCTGCGAACATCACCGCTGGCATAAACGCCAGGAATATTAGTGGAAAGATGCGCGTCGGTCTTGACTAGCTTTTGCTCGTCAAGTTCGATGCCACTGCCTTCAAGAAACTGCGTGTTCGGCTTAAGACCGACAAAAACAAATACGCCGTCGCTCTCAAACGTTACCGGCTGGCCGTCCTTGACCGCCTTGACGCCATTCACTTTGCCATTTTCAGCAGTGATTTCATCAACCGTAGTTTGCAGGTGAATCGTCACCTTGCCTTCATCAACGTACTTTTGCATTTGTTCTTGCAAGACTTCGCTCGCCTTGACGGTACTTCGGACCAGCAAGTCGATATGCGTCGTAAAGCGCGTCAAAAAGATAGCTTCCTGAAAACCTGAGTTACCGCCACCAACGACAACAAGCTTCTTATCCTTATAGAATGCGCCGTCACAAGTCGCACAGTAGTGAACGCCGCGGCCGTAGTACGTTTGCTCGCCCGGAACGCCCAGCTTGTTATAATCGCTACCCGTCGCGATAAGCACCGTGCGGGCCTTTACTTCTTGGTCGTCAACGACGACAACCTTCACGTCGCCTTCGTCGCGAATGGCCGACACGTCACCAAAATCAATTTGCGCGCCAAAGCGTTCGGCCTGCTTCTCCAGCCGCTCGGCGAGCTCTAGCCCCGGAACGCCCTCGGGAAAGCCGGGGTAGTTATCGACTTGATCGGTGATAGCCGCAAGGCCGCCGATCACACCTTTTTCATACAGTACTGTGTCGATACCTTCACGCGTCGTATATACCGCCGCAGCCAAAGCGCTTGGGCCGGCCCCGATCATTACAACGTCTCTGATTTTTTCTTCCATTTTTAACCCTCTACTTTTTGAATACTATATTAAGTATAGCACTACTGCACGCTGTTTTGTTGGTAATACTCAAGGAGTTCTTTTGGTACGGCAGGCTCTTTGATTTCCTTTGGCGCAGGAATCACCATGATAATGAACTTGAGCGGCGTGTCGGCTGGAATCTTGTCACCACTCCCCGCTTTGCCGTACGCCTTGTCCGACGGAATCGTCAGCTCACGGACACCACCGACTTTCATGCCGTCGACACCCTCAGTCCAGCCCTTGATAACACCACCGGGCGTCACATTGATTGGAGCTTTGAGCTTTTTGCCGTCGAACGAACTATCAAAAACTTCACCGTCCGGTGTCCAGCCGATGTAGTAGGCGGTGAATGTCGACTTTTCGGTCAGCTTGGCGCCGTCGCCGGTTTTAAGATCGTTCTTTTTCAGGCTTTTGACGTCGGATTTATCGAACTTGGCCGCATCGTCCTTGTACTGCTTGAACGAATCGTAGTATTTGTCGGACAGATCTTTTGCCTGCGCGTCAACTTTCTTTTGGTAGTCCGCGTAATCTTTTTGGTAGTCGCTCGAAAGTTGCTGGATACGAGCTTGGTCTGTCATATCGTTCTTGCTCGACAGCACCATTACCACGAACGACAGGAGCGTTCCCACGACCATAACGATCGCAATAATCCAAATACCAATGCGCTGACTTTTCGGTGTCGCCATAAAAACAGTCTTTCCCTCACTAATTTACTCGTTACAGTATATCAGATTCGAGGGCTATTTTGAGCGTGCTTTGTCTTTTTGCTTGATTGATGGCGCGAAATACTCGTCTTCGACCACCATCGAAGCCCGCCACACACCCAGCGCCTGGCCGATTGGCAGCATGTCGTTGTAGCCGATAAAGTCGGCTGCACGGCGCAGCAACGACCCAATAAATCCATACAGGCGCAGCTTGTGCCACTCGAACACCGCCCAGTTCTCACCTACCGGCACGACGACTGGTGGCATGACTGCCTTGTATTCTTTTGGCCGCATACCGCGCTGTTCGCGCTTAAAGTTAGTTGCTACGAACTTAGCATCGTGCAGTGCCGTTTGGGCAAGACCCGTGTATAGCGTTGCGGCGTTGTCGCCAATGACATACACGTCGTCGGCCGCACGCATGTACTGGTCAACCGCCACACGGCCGCGAGGCGCGAACTTGAACTGGTCTTTATTGGCTTCGAAGAACGGGTTGTTAGCAACGCCCGAGGTCCAAATAACCGTCTGGCTTTTGATCGGCTTGCCGCTTACCATAATCTCGTCGGCAGTTTCTGATTCGACAGCCTTTCCCACCTGTACGTTCACGCCTAACTTTTTAAGACGCTTAGTAACCCGGGCGCTTGCCGCTTCGCTCATGCGCGGCAAAATCCGCGGTGCAGCCTCGATAAGATCAATTTTGATCGGACGTCCCTTGACGCCGTAGTGATCACAAAGCCGCTTGATATACGCACCAAGCGCCGCAGACAGCTCGACGCCAGTCGGGCCACCACCGACAACGACATAGTGCTTGTCGACGGTGTGTTTTTCGGCAATGTCAGTATAAAGGTGATGTTTCAATTCGCGGATTTCTTCAGCCGATTTGATGCCGTACGCGTAGGTATCAATACCCTTGATGTTGAAGTACGTCGTTACCGAACCAAGCGCCAAAATACAGCGCTGGTAGTCATACACGTTACCAGATTCGGATGTCAGCTTTTTTGCCTTGGTGTCGATCTTTGCGATCTTGTCGATATGAACCATGACGTTCTTTTTGCCTGCCAAAATCTCGCCCAGCGGCACCCAAGATTCGAGATGGCTGTGGCCGGTCGCGGAACTATAAAGCGCCGGGTAGTACTGAAAGTCGGACTTATCGCTGATCAGCGTAATGCGGTTTTTCTTATCCTTGGACAGCTCCAGCGCTGCTTTCACTCCGCCAAATCCACCGCCTACGATAGTAATGTTCATAATTCTCCAACTCTTTCTGTATATATTTGTGGTCGTTTCCCTATCATCATACCGTCCGCACCTGTAGGTTGCAACCTGCTTATGGCAAAAGCCAGCCGATAGAAATCATCGCACAAAACGCCAGCAAAATAATAAGCGAAAAACGGAACATGCGGCGGGCCCATGCGTCGATGTCGCTCGCCTTAAAGCCAATGATTGATAAGTACAACCAGTACGCACCAAGCAACCCCATAACTACTACGTAGCTATAGCCGGTGTAGCCGTATGGCGTCAGCAGCAGCATCGATACGACGAACGCGATAGTGTAAAAAAAGATCTGCAAACGAGTGTGCTCTTTGCCCTTTACTACCGACATCACCGGTACGCCAGCGGCCTTGTATTCTTTCATGCGGTAGATGGCAATAGAGTAGAACTCCGGCATCTGCCACAAAAACATCGCCGCGAACACAATGATCGCGCCCGCATCGATCACGCCCGAAACTGCCACGTACCCTGCTAAAATCGGCACCGCGCCCGAAATACTCCCTACCAGCGTACCGTGAATCGACAGCCGTTTAGAAAGCATTCCGTAGAGCACGACGTAATCTACAAAACCAATAATTCCGATCAGTACGACCAGCCAATTCGTAAACAGCGTTAAAACAAGCAGCCCTACCGCACCTAGAACGATCGAGAGAATCAC
>DASTSD010000124.1:0-11750 GCA_035760845.1 Saccharimonadales bacterium (SeqCode)
TGGCCACGCCTGGGGTTTGGTGCAGTGGGATGGCGGTCGACGCTACACCGCACCGAACAAGGGCGTGCTCGGTAAGCTCAAGGAGAAGAAGCCTGAACTCGTAAAATACGTCGACAATAAATATAACTGGTTCAAAGACAAGACGATCCAAGCAAAGATTCCCGAGGCGGACCTTGATGCGCTCCTCAGCTTTGAACTTGACTATCTCCTTCAAGAAAGCAAGTCACGCCCGGTCACTGCACATGGCTACGGTGACGCTGGTAACGAATGGAACACTATGAAGCTCCAAAAGAATATCGAGGACGCGACGGTATTCTGGCACAACAACTTTGAGGTGTCGAATGATTCCGCATCCGAGGTTCTCTCAAACCGCGGAGGGGCGGCAAAGGATATCTACAGGCAGTTTGCCGGTAAATCCGCCGAGTCTACTGGCGGTTCGTCCTCGAGCGGAAGTTCCAGCTCATCATCGGGTAGCGCGACTGCACCAACTATCTTCCTCGACCCGGGCCACGGTGGAGCTATCGCGCCGTATATCGACCAGCAGAGTGGCTTTAAAACCTCAGAGACCCACAACATGCCAGAAACCGCCGACGCACTGGATGTCGCCAATCAAGTAAAAACCGCGCTCGAAGGCGCCGGCTACAAGGTCGTTATGTCGCGCACAACCAACGACCAACAGGTAAAATTCCGCGACCGCGCCAACGCAGCTGCCAGCGCCAATGCCAGCCTTGGCGTGAGCATTCACACCACGCCGGGTAACGTCAACGAAGCCTGGCCACAGCGCCTTGGTACTTACCGTGAATACGGCGGCAAACGCGAGACGTTCAACGAAAAAGACACCTCTCAAAAGAGCGAGGCTTTCGCCAATATCTTCGCAAAGACCCGCACCGCCTCTGAAAACCACGAAGTCACTACCGACCCGGGCAATACTACCCAGAACGGTTCGTTCCACCGTGACGGTATCGAAACCAAAGGTAATATTCCGCTCATCTCGCTGTGGTCACCGAAAGTCCCATGGGTTTACAACGAAATCGGCCAAGACAAGGGAACGGGCCTCTCCGACGGCCTCAAAAAGAAGTACGCCGAGGGCATCATCAAAGGTATCCAGGAATCGATTCCGTACACCAAGACCGACCAATGCGGCAACTCCGTCGCCGTCGAAGGAACGCTCTCCAACTATGTATTGGCGTATGCCTACCACGACTACAAAGCCCCACCAAACACGACCCTGAAAGCCGAAGGGCACGGTGATATTCCCGGATACGCTACAGCAGTCAAAAACGCACAAAAAGAAGGCCGCTATGTCGGCGGCGGCATCCACCCGGGTGTCGACTGTGGAGGATTCGTCACGACCCTCCTCTATGACAGCGGATTCGAACCGAAATACAATAGCAGTGCGAAAGGTGGCAACGTCGTGTCGCAGCACTCCTGGGCAACCAAGAACTGGCAAAAAATCGGAGACGGGTCGAGTATCGACGTGTCCAAACTCCAACCGGGCGACGTCGCATATTCAACCGACCTTGGCCACACCTTCGTCTATGTCGGCAAAATCCCCGGTTTCAACAGCAAAATCGCCTCGGCCAGTTATAGTACAACAGGGCAAAGCTGGCGCGCTCCAATGGCTGGTCACGAAAGCCCGACCGGTGATGTAACGTGGTACAGGAAGAAGTAGGGAGGATGACATGCTAAGAGAGCTACCAGCAAACGTAAAACTAGGAATCGGCCTGTTTGTCATTGCCATCCTGGCACTGCTTGGGTACGGCTTGTACAAGCAAGTCGTCACCGCCGGCACTATTCCGGTGACAGTAATTGCCGCGCCCGGTGACGCCTCGATTAGCGTCGACGGCCAACAAGTAGGCGCCGGCACTATCAACCTAAAACCCGGCAAGACATACGAAGTCAAAGCTACGAAGGACGGTTTTTTTCCATATAGCGGAACGCAGTTTATCGACAAGAGCAGCGACAAAATCACCGTCGCCCTGCAGCCAGATAGCGAAGAAGCGCAGAAGTGGGCACAAGAAAACCAGCAGCAGTACATCGACGTCGAAGCCCAAGCCGGCGCGCGCGAAGACAGCACGGGAAAAGAGTTCAGCGATAAGAACCCAATCACCGACAACCTTCCGCTCGAAACCCTCATCTACACTATCGGCTACAAGCGCGACAACAGCGACCCAAGCGGTGATTCGATCATCCTGACGATTGACGCCGCCCCAGGCTACCGGAACGGCGCCGTCAATGCCATTCGCGACCTTGGTTACGACCCGACAAAATTTAAAATAGAGTTTTATAACTACACGAATCCATTCGCATCATGAGTAGAAAAAATATCATCCTCCTCAGTATCACGGGCGTTATCGCCGCAGCGCTAATTATTGGCGGCTTCGCATTCAAGTATTACGGATCATTCCATAAGGTAACTATCGACGTCCAAAAAGACGACCTCACCGTTGATGTTTACCAGGCGCAACCTGGCGTCGACGAGCACGACGCAACGAGCGGCATCAAGCAGGGAAGCGTCAAAGGCAGCGGCGAGCTAAACCTGCAGCAGGGCGACTACTATATCCTTCCACAGGGTAAAAAGTACGATCCGACGGAGATTCCTTTCTCGGTAAACGACAAAGATGTAACCGTAAAGGTTAACCCCGGTTACTCGCTTGAATACCTCGCAGCCGAACTCGTCAAGGAACTACCAGCAATCAAAGCGGCTATCACGGCAAAATACCCGATGGCAACCAGCAACTTCCAGCTTAACGACGGCAAACTCTACCAAGACGGCACCTGGTACGGCACAACGCTCGCCCAGTACGCTCAGCCAGGCCAAAACGGCGACGTTTACCGCACAGTGCTCCACAAAGTAAATGGCACGTGGCAATTCGCCGCCGCCCCCGAGCTTGTATTGTCAGCTCCGCTCCATAAAGACATCCCAGAAAGCATCCTGAGCGATCTCAACAGCCAAAGCGGCTACTAAAGCTTCGTCACGTAATCGGCGTGCAGATTCGAGTTGTTCGTCGCCGAGGTAATGATAATCTGGTTTTTCTTGGTCAAATCAATGAGGTAACTTTGGCGTTCTTTGTCGAGCTCGCTAAAAACATCGTCGAGCAGGATGACGGGCGGCTTGCCGGTAAGCGACTCGATGATCGTTACCTCAAGGAATTTCAGCGCCAACACGACGGAACGGACTTCGCCGCGCGACGCCACCGAAAGGGCGGGCGAGCCGTTAAACTCGAATAGAAGATCGTGCCGGTGCGGACCGACCGAGGTAAAACCAAGTAGTTTGTCGCGCTCAGCGGATTGGTGGAGCTCGGCGAGAAGCTTTTGTCCGATATTTTCGTGCGAGCCATACGAGTACTTTATTGCTACTTTGTCGCCCGTATGGGAAATAGACTCGTAAACGTCGTTCAGGCGGCCGTCAAGCTCGCGTACGAAGCTGTCGCGCTGCTTGATAATGTACGAACCATACTCGCTCAGCGAAATATCCCAGGCGAACAGGCTTTCCGAACTCGCGCTCTGCTTTAGTAGGCTGTTACGCTGCCGCAACGCACGGTCATATCGGCGAAGCGCCGTAGCATACTGCGGGTCGAGCTGCGAAATAAACCGGTCGATGAATTGCCGGCGGCGCGTGGGTGAGCCGCTTAAAAGCCGCAGGTCGTCCGGCTCGAACAAAACAATAGGGTACTTGTATTTTTCCAGCAGGCGGTAGTTAGTTTTGCCGTCAATGACAAACTGTTTTTTGCCGCTTTGGCGCGAAGGATCGAACTTTACGCTACGGGCCGTCCCGTCGGCGTCATGCACGTCAATCCTATACCACGGCGCCTCGCGCTCTAGTACATCCCCGTCGCTACCTTTAAACGACGTGCCCTGCAGGGCAATATAAAGCGCCTCGATCAGCGACGTCTTGCCACTGCCGTTACTACCGGTAATAAGCGTCACGTTCGGCGAGACGTCAAGCGAATACTTTTTGTGCACGCGGACATGCTGCACCGTGACGTTGGTTATATTCATACGCTAGCTTTTGAGCGGCATAATAATGTGCTTGTAGTTGACGTCCTTGGTTTTTGCCGTCAGCACGCACGGCGCCAACTTGCCGCTAAAACGGAATTCCACCTTGTCGCCGTCAATCGCCGCAAGGGCCTCGCTGATATAGCGTGAGTTGAGGGTTACCTGACCGTCCGCCGTGACCTCGGCTGCAGTCTTGGACGTGTTTTCCCCAAGCTCCGAGGCGATAGAGTGAATCGAAAGCGCCTGGTTTTCTTTGTCAGCCGTCAGTGTCACACTGCCACCGGAATCCCGGGCGAACAAACCGGCAATCTTGGTAACACGCACGAACTCGCTCGTATCAAGCGTCATGGTCGTCTCCGAGGTTGCTGGAATCAGCTCACGGTAGGGAGGGAAGTTTCCATCGATCAGGCGGCTTGTCACTTCGGACTCGCCAACCCTAAAGCGCACTTGGGTTTCGTCGAACAGCATCTCCACCTCACTGACGTCGTCGCTGATGGTACGCAGCACCTCTTGCAGGGTAGAGGTAGGGATGATCGCCGCGACTTCGCTCGTAGTTTCCACCAAGCGCCGCTCAGACAGGCGGTAGCCATCGGTCGCAGCAAGGTACAAGTGGCCTTCAAACGAGTGCCAAAACACGCCGGTAAGCACCGGCCGGGTACTGTCGTTGCTGCTGGTGATAATGGTTTGCGACACGGCCTGTTTAAAATCGGCCACGTTGACGCTGTACTGCACCGATGACGTCTCGTCGATCGTTGGGAGCTCCGGGAACTCGTCGGCAATCACGCCGTTAATGACCGACCTGTATCCGTCAGACGATATCGTTAGGTGGTTGTCTTGGACTTTCAGGTCGACCGTACCCTTAGGCAGGCTCGATACAAAATCACTTACCAGGCGGGCGGGAATTGTAATTGCTCCGGGGGTAACGATTTTTGCTCCTACGTACTGGGTCGATGCGATCTCGAGGTTGGTTGCTGCAACGAGTAGGCGGTTGCCGTCTGTCCTTAAAAGGATGTTACTAAGAATAGGAAGACCTGCTTTGCTGCTTGCTACCCGTCCGACATTACTGAGTGCTTTGGACAAGTTTTCTTGAGTTACGGAAAGTTCCATTACTTATTACCTTTCTTTAGTTTTCCTTTGATGGAGTTATTAATAGGTCCTGTGGAAACTGGGTAAAAATAGTGTTCAACCAGAGGTGAGGATGCTATTTTTAGTGGGGAAAAGTGCTGTGCAAAGTTGGGGGTGAAATAGGGGAATTCGGCGGGTTTTACACGTACTGCTTTGCCGAGTACTTGGCTTGTGCGAACAAATGTGGATAGTAACGCACGAGTTTTCCCTTGGGTTGTCCGAGCGCTTCCCACAGGTTTTCCACTATGCATAAAGCTTCTCCCGGATGTCGGCGACTTGCTCGCGAATAAGAAAATCGAGCTTGATAGCTTTTTCGATTTTTTCGACCGAGTGGATGGCGGTGGTGTGGTCTTTTCGCCCCAGTTCGCTGGCAATCTTTGGAAAGCTGAGGTGTAGCTCGCTTCGTAGCAGGTACATGGCGATCTGGCGCGGAACGACGATGTGCTTGTCGCGTTTAGCGCTGCAAATTTCGGTGGCGTCGATCTGGAAGTGCCGGGCCGTCTTGTCGATGATCTGCTTGGGGGTAACATGCTGCGGGCGCGAACGGCGGACATTGCCAATCAAGCCTTCAGCCGTAGAGATGTCGGGGGTGATGCCGCGCATCTCGGCGTAGGCAAGTAGCTGGTTAAGCGCGCCCTCGAGCTCACGGATGTTGGTCTTGATGTTATTCGCGAGGTATTCCACCGTGTCGCGGCCAAGCTCAACGCCCGAAAGTGATGCCTTGGTCTCCACGATGGCGCAGCGCGTCTCGAAGTCCGGCATCTGGATGTCGATCGCCATACCCCACTCAAACCGGCTGCGGAGGCGTTCTGTCAAGGTTGGAATACTCTTTGGCGGCTTGTCGCTGCTTATAATGATCTGCTTATTGCTTTGGTGCAGGGCATTGAAGGTATGGAAGAATTCTTCTTGGGTCTTTTCTTTGCCGGCGATAAACTGCATGTCGTC
Source organism: Saccharimonadales bacterium (SeqCode) (assembly GCA_035760845.1). Classification (GTDB taxonomy): domain Bacteria; phylum Patescibacteriota; class Saccharimonadia; order Saccharimonadales; family Saccharimonadaceae; genus CAMLKC01. Next base: position 6,070 of record DASTSD010000124.1, read on the forward strand.
CACGATCAGTACGTCGACATTGCGGTATTTGTCGGCGAAGCCTTTTTTCTTGAAGCGGATCGTATCCATGAATTCCTGGACGAACGTTTCGGAGCTGATATAAAGGATGCGTGACTCGGGCTGGTTCTTGGCAATTTCGTTGCCGACTGCCTGCATAAGGTGGGTCTTACCAAGGCCGACACCGCCGTAAAGGAAGAGCGGGTTGTACTTGGTACCGGGGTTGTTGGCGACCGCTTGGCAGGCGGTGTAGGCGAGGTCGTTGCTGCCGCCGACGATAAAGTTGGCGAACGTATAGCGCGGATTGAGGCCGTTACTGCTCGTGCCAGAGGCGGCTGTCCTCGCGGCAGGGCGCGGTGCGAGGAGTTCCTCGACAGCAGGTTTAGGCGAAGTCGCGGTGGTTTCGCGGGTGACGGTTTTTTTGGCCGAGCTGGTCTTTACCGTGTAGGTAATGCGGGCAGGGGAAACGCCGTTTTTTTCGAGTACCGTCTTGATTTGGTCGTTAAACTTTACCTCGAACTGGCGCTTGGCGAAAATGTTAGGCACGGCAATCGTGACGGAATCACCGGTGTTGTCGATAAGTTCGGTGTTCTTGAACCAGGTGGTAAAGGCGGCATGTGAGACTGACAGTTCAATTTCACCTAATACGCTTTGCCATAGAGCATGATGCATAGCCGTTTCCTTTCCCCTGGCTTAGTTTCTACCTCGTTTGTTATCCCTACTATACAGCGTGAAAAAGTTTTCCACAACCAGTAGCGCATTTGTGAACCAAATAGGGGTCAGGGTTATCCACAATTTCACGCCACCCCTATAAAATATGTGGATAAAATTACCATATGTGTGGACAACGTCTTGCCAAAAACAGATAAAAACGGTAAAATGACCTAAGTATGCCAAAACGAACTCACCAACCACACACACGCCACCGCGCCCGTACGCACGGGTTCCGCGCTCGCGTTGCGACCAAAGCTGGCCGCGCTGTTATCAAGCGCCGCCGCGCCAAGGGCCGCGCACAACTGACTGTTTAGTCTGTGAAACACTAAAAATACGCTCCCACCTACGGGAGCGTATTTTTAAGGTATAATGTAGGAAGTTTATGTTATCTAATATTCACCGGTTCCATGGCCACGGCAGCCTGAGGTACGTTTACAAGAACGGCCAGGCTGTCCGCTCACACTTTGTCACGGTCAAATACGTGAATAATCCTCACCGCAAGCAGTCGCGGTTTGCGGTGGTAATAAGCAAAAAGGTACTCAAGAGTGCTGTCGGTCGCAACCGGGTACGCCGCCGTATTTACGAGGTAATCCGCCGTGAGCTACCGGAGTTTTCTGGCGTGAGCGACGTAGTGGTGATTGTTTTTTCGGCCGAGCTTGCTACCATGCCCGCCGAAGAACTGAGCGCGACGCTCCGCCAGCTTTTTGCGTCGGCCGGCTTATACAAATAACTGGTTTGAACTGGTATAATAAAGACTAAACATAGTTTTCTGGAGTTTTAACGAGTGAATATTTTCGACCTTTTGATCGTTCAGCCAATATTTAACCTGCTTATCGGCCTATATAGCATTATCCCGGGCGGTGACTTTGGCGTCAGCCTTATTATCTTTACTGTGCTGGTGCGTTTCGCATTGTTCCCACTGGTGAAAAAGCAGTTGCACCAAACCCAGGCCATGAAAAAAATGCAGCCCGAGCTGAAGAAAATCAAAGCCAAAGCAAAGGGTAACAAGCAAATGGAAAGCATGATGATGCTCGAGCTCTACAAAAAGCACGGCGTCAATCCGTTCCGCTCCATCGGTATTCTGCTCATCCAACTGCCAATCTTTATCGCACTTTATAGCGTTATTCGTATTTTTACCGAGCACCGTGACGAGATCGCCAAGTACACCTACGACTTCATGGAAAACATCGGTCCGATCCAGCAGCTCATTCACCACCCGGAACAGTTCAACGAAAAGCTCCTCGGCTTCGTCGACCTTACCAAAACAGCTTTTACGAGTAACGGCGTCGATATCTTCCTGGTAATCTTAGCGCTGGTCGCAGCTGCTACGCAGTACGTCATGAGCAAGCAAACCATGCCGCAGCAGGAAAGCAAAAAGCGCCTGCGCGACGTCATGGCCGAGGCTGCCAACGGCAGGCAGGCCGACCAATCAGAGATGAACGCCATCGTCATGAGCAAGATGATGAAAATCCTGCCGTTCTTCATGTTCTTTATCATGATCAGCGTACCGGGCGCGCTCGCACTGTACTACGCCGTATCGAACCTCGTTGCCGTCGGCCAGCAGAGCTACCTGCTTAAAAAAGACGAAGAAGAAATGGAAGAAATCGCCGACGAACCACTGCCAAAGCCAGGCAAAAAGGCGACTGCTAAAGCCCGCGAAAAAGCAGCAAAGGCCGCGAATGTCACCAGGATCAAAGCTAATGACACGAAAGGAAAGAAGCAGTAAATGGACACTCAAGAATCGATCGACTTTGCAAAAAAGTACCTTGAAGATTTGCTATCGTTCTTTGGTGTCAATATTACCGTCGAAGCTTCGCTCGAGGGCGACGTGATCGAACTGGACGTGCCGTCGACCGAAATCAACAGCGTCTTGATCGGCCGTAACGCCGACACGCTCCGTAGCCTGCAGTACACGGTTTCGACGACACTCCGCAACAAGGGCGCGGCGCTGACCCGTGTTAACCTCGATATTGCCGACTACAAAAAGCAGCGCGCCGAAAAACTCGCCGAACAAGCCCGCGAATGGATCGAAGAAGTCCGCCGCACCGGCGATTCGCACGTGGCTGACCTTAACGCCGCTGACCGCCGCGTCGTCCACCGGGTTGCTGATGAATACGACGACATCCGCACCTTCTCTGAAGGCGAAGGCCGCGACCGCCGCATTATTATCGCGCAAAAATCCTCTTAATTATTTAAAGCATTCATGTAAATAGCATGCGTCTGCTCGGCCATGCGTTTCCATGAATACTTTTTGTTTTGGGCGTAGCCTTTTTCGATCAGTGATGTGCGGAGATCATCGTTGGTAATGATGTCGTCGATCGCGCGTGCCATGTCGTCGATATCGAGCGGGTCAAAGTAGTGGGCGGCGTCGCCGTATACCTCTGGCAGGCAGGTGGCCGAGCTGCTGGCAACCGGTGCGCCGTAGCCCATCGCCTCGAGTGCTGGCAGGCCAAAGCCCTCCATGAGCGACGGAAAGACGTAGGCGGCGCACTGCGTGAACAGCCAGTCGCGCTGCTCGTCAGGAATAAAGTCGGTGAAGAGGATATTCTTGTAGCCTTTTTCGTTAAAATACGCCTCGTTCTTTTTGTGGGCGGTGGTCTTTTTGCCGACCAAAATCAAGCCGAGATCCGGGTGTTTTTGCAGGAGTTTTTGGTGGGCGTCGCCAAGGCGGCGGATGTTTTTGTAGTCACTTTGCTGCCCCACGTACATGATGAACTGCTTGAACGGGTGAGTGAATGGCTCGAGTTTATCTATAAATACATCAGCCGCTTCATAGGTGACGGTCACTTTGCTTTCGGGAATCTCGGCAAACTTTACGTATTCGTTCTTGGTGAACTCGGTCGGCGTAATGATATGCGCGCTGGTGCGGGCGACTTTTTTGAATACGTAACGGCCAACCAGCTGTTTGGCGTGGTACACCAGCCAGTTTTTGTCGGAGTTGTAGGTATTAAGCAGCGTGAGGTCGTGGACGGTCGTGACATGTTTACCCTTGTAGCCAAGCGGCTGCTGTGGCATGCAAAAATGCACGAGGTCGGGCGCGAGCTCATTCAGGAATGCCTTGAACTTGGTTTGCTCGTCAAAAGAATAGTTGGCAAAATCTGCCGCCATGACCGTGAAATTCGGATTGGTCGGCGTAAAATACCCCAGGTCTTTCGTGGGAACGAGAATCGAATACCGGTTGGTAGTATCGACCTCTTGCAGGTAATGGACGAGCCGCTCTACGTACGTGCCTGTCGAGGAGTTGATGATCCGGGCGTCAATGGCGATATGCATACATTTACAGTATACGATATAATAAGAACATGAATGAACTGTCACGCAACCTACAAGCCATTACGAACAATAATTCTGTCGATAAAGAAGCGTTTGTCGGCGAAATAGCAGGGTACGTGACCGATGCCGGGTATACTATCGTGGAGCTGAACGACAAGAAGCCGTGGGGCGCATATATCCGTATCGCCAGCGACGAAGCTGATCGTTTTGTCGAAGAGTTTTTCCCTGGCCTTACGCCTGAAGAAGCCCGTCTTGGCATGAAAGACGCCGAGCTCAGCCCCAAGCTACTCATTGTCGCGCCGGGCCAGCGCCTGAGCTGGCAGTACCATGACCGCCGCGCCGAGCGCTGGACGTTCCTGACCGAGGGCGGCTACAACAAGAGCCTGACCGACGACGAAGGCGAAGTCGTCGTTGCGCAGCCCGACCACGTCGTGCAGTTCGCAAAAGGTGAACGTCACCGCCTGGTGGGCGTGGATGGCAAATATGCTATCGTTGCCGAAATCTGGCAACACACCGACGCCTCGGCGCCATCGGACGAAGACGATATCGTCCGCCTGGCCGATGATTACAACCGGTAGCTTTATTGTGGCCGGTAGGCATCCATTGTATAATTAAGGATGATATATGAAATCTCAACTTAAACAAAAGTATCGTTACTCTGCGATATTGCTAAAAGAATTAGTCATCACGGAATTCAAATTGCGCTACCAGGGGTCGGTACTAGGGTATTTATGGTCGCTACTGCGCCCGCTGTTCCTGTTCATCATCCTGTATTTCGTTTTCGTGTTCTTCCTGAAGATCGGTAACGATGTCCCCCACTGGCCGGTGGCGCTTTTGATGGGTATCGTGCTATGGAACTTCTTTTCCGAGGTGACGAACAATGGCCTTACTTCTATCGTCAATCGTGGCGACGTCATCCGTAAGATCAACTTTCCTAAGTATGTCATACTGCTGGCGAGCAGTATTTCGGCGTTCATTAACCTGCTATTGAACCTGGTGGTTATCGCCGTGTTCATGGTGATAAATGGTGTTGATTTGACGTGGTATGCACTTTTGGCGCCGCTGTTTATACTGGAGGTCTTTGCTTTCGCGCTCGGCTTGGCATTTATTTTGAGCACCGTTTTCGTTCGCCTGCGCGATATGAATTACATCTGGGAAATCCTCATGCAGGCGCTGTTTTACGCTTCGGCAATCATTTATCCTATCAACTTGGTCATCGACAAAAGCGAGACGATCGCGCAGTTTATTCTGCTTAACCCGGTCGCCCAAGCCGTCCAGGACGTACGTCACACACTCATCAGTACTGAAAACCCAACGCTCCTCACGCTTACCCACGGCAATATCTGGCTGGCGGCCATTCCGATCGTTCTGGTCGTTGTCGTAGTAATATTCGGGGCATGGCTGTTCAAGCGCCGTTCACCATCATTCGCGGAGGAAGTATAGTGGCTGAAAAAACTAAAGACGAAATTGCCCTGCATGTAAACCATATCTCAAAGGATTTTTTGCTGCCTCACGAAAAGAACAACTCTATAAAATCGAACATTGTTAACATTTTCAAGTCGAAAGACACATCGGCTGATGTCCAACATGCGTTAAAAGATATTTCTTTCGATATCAAGGAAGGTGAGTTTTTTGGTATCCTGGGTCGGAATGGCAGTGGTAAAAGTACGATGCTTAAGATTTTGGCGGGTATCTAC
>DASTSD010000125.1:0-2191 GCA_035760845.1 Saccharimonadales bacterium (SeqCode)
ACCACGATCGTGCACGCGTTTGCCGAACGCCTGCTCGATGCCTCGGCCCGTTTGCCTGAGAACCTCAAGTTCCGCCAAGTGTTTATTTTGGATTCTTCGGCGCTGATTGCTGCCGCCCCTGGCCGTGGTGAGCTTGAAAACCTCGTCATGCAGGTACTTAGCGAGGCGCACGCCGCAAAAAACATCATCATCTGCCTAGACAACGCCCAACTGTTCTTTGAAGAAGGTGTCGGTTCGGTCGACCTCACCAACGTGCTGTTGCCGATACTTGAGGCCGGGCGCCTGCGCGTCATTTTAACGATGGATGCGCAGCGGTTCCTGAAGATCGGCCAACGCAACCCCGGGCTCGTCAACGCGTTGAACCGTGTCAGTATCGGCGAGGCGAGCGAAGAAGAGACACTCGCCGCTATGCAGGACCAGCTCATTACTATCGAATACCAGCGTAAAGTCACGTACATGCTCCAAGCGCTAAAAGAGGCTTATCGGCTGAGTCAGCGCTACGTCCACGACCTCGCTATGCCTGGCCGGGCTATTAAACTGATGGAAACGGCGGCGGGCTACGCAGAAAACGGCTTGGTTACTATGAACTCGGTCCAAAAGGCCATCGAACAAACAATGGATATTAAAGTTGGCGTAGCGAGCGGCGAAGACGAGCGCGAAAAGCTCCTTAACCTCGAACAGCTGATTCACCAGCGTATGATCAACCAAGTGCGCGCGGTCAATGTCGTCAGCGATGCCCTGCGCCGTGCCCGTGCTGGCGTGCGAAACGAAAACCGGCCGATCGGAACATTCCTTTTCTTGGGACCGACGGGTGTGGGTAAGACCGAACTTGCCAAGGCGCTGGCGGACGTATATTTTGGTGGCGAAGACAGGCTGATCCGCCTCGACCTTAACGAATACGTCCGCAGTGAAGATGTCGCCCGCTTGATTGCTGACGGCGCCGATGATCCGACCAGCCTCACAGCTCAGGCTATGAAGCAGCCGTTCAGTGTGGTGCTGCTCGACGAGATCGAAAAGGCGCACCCGAACGTCCTGACGACGCTGCTGCAGCTACTCGACGAGGGGATACTGCGCGACATCAAGAACAGGGAAGTCAGCTTCCGCGACGCGATCGTGATTGCTACTAGTAACGCCGGAGCCGATAGGATTCGTGAATATATTGAGCGCGGCTATCAGGTAGAGCAGTTCGAGCAGCAGTTCATTGACGAGTTAATAAACAGCAACCAGTTCCGCCCAGAGTTTCTGAACCGTTTTGATGAGATCGTAACGTTCCGTCCGCTAAACAAAGACGAGCTAGTGCAGGTAATCGACCTCATTCTTGCCGGCATCAACAAGACGCTCGCTGTCCAGAAAGTGAAAGTGGATGTCGCCCAGGACGCCAAGTTGTATCTGGTAGAAAAAGGTTACGACCCGCGGCTTGGTGCGCGCCCGATGCGCCGAGTGGTGCAGCGCGCCGTCGAGAACACGATTGCCAAGCAAATGCTTGCCGGCACGGTGAATCCTGGCAGTACGGTGACTATCACGCTCGAGCAAGTACGGCAAATGCTGGATACGACGGAGCAGGCTAACCAGATCGTATCTGGCGGGCCGGCGACTCCTACAACCTAACCAGCCAAGAGAACGTCGCGGTTGAAGCGCCCGGGTCGGTATCGACGTTGATGGTGAACTTGACGTTCGTGACACCTGATATCCAGAACTTAGCGGCGTTACCGAGGCTATTCGTAGGCGTGACGGCGATATTGCCAAGGCTTGGCGTAGCATCCAGACCGTGATTGACATCGATACTTGTCGTGCCGTCGGCTATGGTTGCCGTGCCGCCGTTTTCTGTTTTCCAGCCGATGTTGTTACGCACGATAGTGTTAGTGCCGCCCGATTCGATCAGCCCGACGGTAGGACCATAAGTTCCCCACGTGACACTGTTGCCTTCGATAAGGTTGTCGGCAGAACCACCGGTTGCTTCCTCGCGGATGAGGCTGCGCACACGGCCTGCGACAGTGTTGGAGGTTTCGAGTGAGTTGCCCGAGATAACATTGAAATGCGTATTGAACTCCAGGTGAATGCCAGAGGCTGCTTGGTCGCCCGCATCGCCCGGGCCTGTGATGAGGTTACCCGAGACAACGCATTTGTTTGCTACCAAAAAGATACAATCGCCAGCTAGGCCGTCAAAGGTCGAGCCGAGGATTTTGGTGTC
>DASTSD010000126.1:0-2220 GCA_035760845.1 Saccharimonadales bacterium (SeqCode)
CAGCGGTGAATACTTTGACGATGTCAGCGACGACAGCGTGCGCTTGTACCTGCGCGAAATCGGTAAGATCCCGCTGCTTTCAGCTGAAGAAGAGCTGGCGCTCGCCAAAAAAGTCGTTGCCGGCGACAAGAAAGCCAAGGATAAGATGGCCGAAGCCAACATGCGCCTGGTGGTTTCGATCGCCAAGCGTTACAGCGGCCGTGGCCTCGACTTCCTCGATCTCATTCAAGAAGGTAACACCGGCCTCCTTCGCGCCGTCGAAAAGTTCGACCCGGACAAGGGCTTCAAGTTCAGTACCTACGCGACCTGGTGGATCCGCCAGGCAATCACCCGCGCCATCGCCGACCAGGCCCGCACCATCCGTATTCCGGTCCACATGGTCGAGACGATCAACAAGCTGCTGCGCACCCAGCGCCGCATGACCCAGGAGCTCAACCGCGAGCCAACCATCGAAGAGCTGGCAAAAGAACTCGAGATGGAGCCTGAAAAAGTAGAATACGTCATCAAGATCAAGCAGGATATTACCAGCCTTGACGCCGGTGTCGGCCGTGACGGCGAGGACGAAGACAGCGTGCTGGGTGACTTCATTGAGGACGAAGACGGTGCTACGCCGGAAGAATCCGCTACCAACCAGCTGCTAAAAGAGCAGGTGCAAGCCGTGCTCTCGACTCTCAGTGAACGCGAGCAAAAGATCGTCAAGATGCGTTTTGGCCTGGAAAACGGCAAGAGCCACACGCTCGAGGAAGTCGGCCAGGAATTTGCCGTTACCCGCGAACGTATCCGCCAAATCGAGGCCAAGGCCCTCGCGAAACTACGTAAACACAAGGACGCGAAAAAACTTCACGAATATCTTGGCTAGTCCCAAGATCGTACCTAAAACGACCGGCGAGCACAATGAAAGAGGATCAGGCGAGACTGAACGATTACGAATGGCTGTGTATTGTCCCGGCCGGGGGACTGGGCAGCCGGCTTAGGAGCCTCACCGAAAAGCGCGCCAAGCCGTCGCTTGCCGTCGCGTTCGACGACACGGGCATCACGCGCATGATCGACATTCCGCTGCGTGCCGTGCGTGATCTAGGCGGAGCGGCGATCGTCTCGCGCTGTTATGCCCGCGAAACGCTCGATTTCGTCAAAGACTACGACCACGTGGTGACGGTGACGACCTGCATGGAAGATTCGCCGATCGACACGCTGCTGGCGCACCTAAAGAAAATCGAAAACTCCACGGCCGAGCACATCGGCCTTGTTCCTGGTGATACGAATATTTCGTCGCGCACGCTCGCGGAAATGCGCACTATGCTCGACCTGCACGATGTTGATGCCGTACTCCTTGCCACGCGTTATCTGCCGGGCCATAACATCCGTTCGGTCGACGAGGCTGGGATGCTTTGTGCGCCCGAGAGGGAAGCCGAGCGTATCGGCGACCTTGGTATTCATATGTTTAAGCGCGAGTGGCTGCTCGAGCGGCTGCACGCCTGCCTGCGTCACGACCCCAACCTGCCGCGCGAGGTGTGGTGCGATATCTACGACGTGAACGACCCGAAGGGCAAGGTGTTTTTGTACGTGCCCGAAGAAGACCTCGTCGACGTTGATATGGGAACGCCGTCCGCGTTTTACCGGACCATCAACGAGCTTAATGCCCATCACAAAGACGCCAACGGCAACATCGTATTTCCCGGCGCCAGTATTCACCCCGAGTCGGTCGGCTGTATCGCGTTGCCCGGCAGCAGGGCTGACGCGCCGCTCCAGCAAGCAATTATTCCCGAGGGCGTAGCCGTATCATCACCCGTCGATTGTTTAGTCGCATAAAATCTTTATACATGCCGCGTTTGTGGTAAGCTTAAACGTATACGCATGTGTTATGCCTAAAAGCATGCACTGCTTTTCTGTAAGCGGCCTTTATCTATATCAACATCAGCGAGCGGGGGGATTTATTCGAGTAGTTTTCTGCGGAATAACGAAACGATAATTTTAGATAAGACCGAAGGGGTTTTATGCGTATTGCATTACTTAACCATGGGTTTCCGCCTGATGTTGGGGGCGGGGAGACCCAGGCGTATATTACTGCGGCAACGCTGCAGAAGCACGGCTACGACGTGCATGTCTTTACAGGAAAAGGCGACAAGAGGCTGAAATTTCCGTTCAAGGTGACGTACCTGGAACATTACAAAGCGTTCGAAAAGGGCGAGGTAGGCGCCAAGTATTTCGTAAAAGAGCTAA